>JADHNV010000033.1 GCA_016779285.1 SAR86 cluster bacterium | reverse complement strand
ACCCGGTATACCCCTCATGATATGCAAGGTAAAGTGATCTCGCATCAGTTGCTGAGAAGCCTTGATAAAATCCTTTGCTTGCATACCAGCCTACAAAATCAGCGGAATCACTAAAATCTGTTCTTTTAGCTCTGGAATTGCCTGTTTCATCTTGGTAATCTTGCCAAGTATTTTTTAAAGCTTGAGAGTATCCTTCGGATGATGAGGGTCTGAGCCAAGGTATAAATCCTAATAACTTAGTTCTTTTTGGTTTAATCTTAGCTTGAAAACTTGATTCTTGATGAATAAATGCCATCAAAACATAGGGAGGAAGCTTCCATTTCTTCTCTGCTTTGATTGCTGCTTTATACCAACTCCTCTTTTCTTCAAATATTTCACAAATATTATCTGGTTTTTCTGGAGGCGAACTAACACAGGAGGATGTAACCAACATTAATATAATTAATAAGCTATAAAAATGTTTTTGGATCATTTATAAAGTCAGTTAACTCAGTGGCATCAATAATTCTAACACCAAGAGCTTTTGCTTTTTCCAGTTTTGAGCCTGCATTTTCGCCCGCAATAAGACAATCTGTCTTTTTGGAGATAGAACTAGTAACTTTTGCGCCACCTGATAACAGCAAGTTTTTTACTTCATCTCGAGACATTGGTGATATTTTGCCCGTTAAAGCAATTTGCAAACCAAGAAACTTCATTTCTTCATTAACATCATTAATATTAGGATTACTAATACTTAGATGTCGAAGTAATTTTTTTACCGATGTTATATTCTCAATATTGCAAAAATAGTCGATGATTTTGGTGGCAACTCTTGGACCAATATCTGGGACTTCTATTAGATCTTGGAAAGTGGCATTTTGGAGAGCCTCCATGCTTTTAAAAACATTGGCTAAATTTCTTGCAGTTGTTTCTCCAACTTCTTCTATACCCAATGAAAAAATTAACTTATGCAGTTCAACTGATACAGATTGATCTATTGATTGAATTAAGTTCTCAACAGATTTTTGTCCGAATCTTTCTAGTTTTTCAAGCTCTGCTCGATGTTCTTTAAGCGAAAAAATATCAGCAAAGTCATTTATATATTTTTTATTAATGAGGGTATAAAGTATTTCTTGGCCTAGCCCATCAATGTCCATTGCCTTTCTTGAAACAAAGTGAGTAAATTTTCCTTGAAATATCTCAGGGCAATTGTTCCCGCCGGAACATTTTAAGAAAGGGGTATTCATACGATTTTCTACAATATTTAATTGAGAAGATTGCTGATCATCAAGATATTTTTGCGCTTCATAGTTGCTAGAAAACTTTTTAACAGGCTTTGAGTTATTGATATTCATAACTAACCATTCCGCTTGATAGTTGAATATTGTTTTTGAACCGCAACTTGGACATTTTTTTGGAGCCTGAATAGCAGCAGCACGATTTCTTTTTTTGGGGATAACTTTTACCATCTTTGGTATTACATCCCCAGCCCTTTTAATAACAGCACCATCACCTACCCTGGGATCTAATCTATTTAATTCATCAAGATTATGAAGGGTACAGTTACTTACATTAACTCCACCTACATTGATTGTTTTTAATTTTGCAACAGGAGTTAAAATACCAGTCCTTCCAACTTGAAAATCTACAGCTTCAATCTCTGTGTGAACTTCCTCAGCAGGAAATTTATGTGCTATTGCCCACCTAGGTGATCTTGCGATTTCTCCAAGTTGTTTTTGCAACGAGAGTTTGTTCACTTTAAACACCACCCCATCAATCTCAAATGGAATATTTTCTCTTGCAGCTTCTATATCATGAAAATAATGAAGGCACTCATCAATGGAAGTTACCAATTTATTATAATTGTTGACAGGTAATCCCCAAGAAGAAAAAGTTGAGAATATTTGTTCTAAATCAGTAAATTCATGCCCTTGGCAAGTGCCTATACCATGAGCAAAAAAAGCTAGCGGCCTCGAGCTAGTCACAGCAGGATCTAACTGCCTCAAACTGCCAGCCGCTGCATTTCTTGGGTTTGCAAAAACTTTTTCTCCCTTTTCTTTTGCTTTTAAATTCAAGGTATCAAAATCAGATTTTTGAATAAATATCTCTCCTCTTACCTCAAGCAGATCAGGAAAAGAGTTTTGAGACTCTTTTAGTAATAACGGCACAGATCGAATAGTTCTAATATTTGAAGTAATATCTTCCCCAATAGTTCCATCGCCCCTTGTTACTCCCCTAGCAAGAATGCCTCTTTCATAAATCAATGACACGGCAGCGCCGTCCATTTTTGGTTCGCAAAAATACTCAATTTGCTCTTTATTACCTAAATTTTTAACAATCCGGTCATGAAAATTCTTTATATCATCTGCGTTAAAGGCATTGGCCAATGAAAGCATCTGCTTGAAGTGTTTGAATGTTGCAAAGTCAGTTGAGGGCTTAATTCCTACTCTTTGTGATGGTGATTCAGAAGTGACCCAGTCTGGATGCGCTAACTCAATCTGTTTTAACTCCTTAAATAATTCGTCATATTGATGATCAGGTATTGAAGGCCTATCAAGAATATAATATTCATAATCATGAGAGCGGATTTGTTCTTGGATATAAATATATCTCTTTTTGAGATTGTTCATTTTGCAGAAGAGATTCTTACAGCTTGAATGCGGCTAATTTCTTGAGCTCTAGATTTGAAGTGTTCAATCATTTGTTTGCTTAAAGGGGCTCTAGCAGAATCACAAATGCTGGCATGAAGTTTTTCAGAAATATTAGATGCTGAATCAAGCATTGTTTGAAACGCTTGAACTGGATCTGTGACCTGATACAAATCCAAAGCCATCAAGAGCACATAAGTCTGAGTATTTGAATTCAAAATCCCTGGGTTTATTGCACTTGCGATTCTGTAAACCTCGCTTCCACTTAAATCCCTATAACTAAAAAAACCATCTACATATTTTGCATCCAGGTTTTTTAACAATGTAAGGACTTGATTCATATCGAAGTTAGATTTGTCCATAGACACTAAATTTAAAATGATTAACTCTTGTTGCTGAGCTTGTTGATCTGCATCATTAAACTCTAGGGTGCCCTGCTCTATGAGTTCGTTAAAGGGCATTGGCGAGGAATTGTCGAATGCGCTTTGATTTAATTTACGAGTAAATAAAGGTTTGAAAAAAAGATACAAAATAATCAAAAAGAGCAAGGCCGCCCCCGATACTAAGAATATTTGTAAATTGCTAAGCATTCTATGAAGCGGCTAATTCAAGCGCTTCTTTAACATCAACTGATACCACTCGAGAAACTCCTGCCTCCTGCATTGTGACTCCCATTAAATGATCGCTTTTTTCCATGGAGATTTTATTGTGAGTAATAAAGATAAATTGAACCCTATCAGACATCTCTTCAACCATTGCAACAAACCTTGTTGCATTTAAATCATCCAGCGGAGCGTCAACCTCATCTAACATACAAAAAGGAGCTGGATTTAACTCAAATAAGGCGAAAACTAAAGATAATGCGGTCATGGCCTTTTCTCCTCCAGACAATTGAGAGATGGTTGCATTTTTCTTTCCAGGAGGTTGAGCAGCGAGAGTGATTCCAGAATTTAAAGTATCTCCATCGAGTAATTCCAGAGACGCCTTTCCTCCGCCAAACAGTTTAGGAAAGATCTCTTGAATTTTTGCGTTTACCGCATTGAAGCTTTCATCAAATTTTGTCTTTGACTCAGCATCTATTTTTTTGATTGCTCCTTGAAGTTTTTCCATAGCATCATTTAAATCTTCCAATTGAGCATCCAGCTCCTCCAACCTCTTGGATTCTTCAGCAATTTCTTCAGGAGCAGCTAAATTAATTGCTCCAAGAGCTAAAATCTTAGATTGAATGCTTTCAAGAGAACCTTCAAGTTCACGAATATTTAAACCTGCATAATTATCTGGATTTAAAGTTTCAATAGAAAGTCCTGCTTTTTCTAAATCTTTAGCTGCATTTTCAAGATTCACCTCAAAGGTTCTTAAATCAAGCTTTAAGTTATTAGACTTTTCTTCAAGGGATCTTAAGTCCAACTCTGCAACTGATTTTTTATTCTCAGACTCTCTGATTGACTCGTCTACTTTGGATTGCTTTTGCTTTATAGCGCTCAGCTCAGCTTCTGCTGACGAGCTGCGCTGGATTAAATCAGATAAATCTTTTTCTAAAGCTATTTTTTTCTTTTTTGTATCCTCAAGTAACTTTGATAAATTATCTTGTCTTGAAAGATACTCATCAGGAGCAGCAAGGTTAATAGATCCCAGTGATGAAATGGTGCTTTGAATCTCTGAAAGAGAATGCTCTAATTCGGATAAATTCATTAAGACATACTTTTGAGGATCTATTTCATCAATATTGATTTCAGCTTTCTCTAAAATAGTAGTGGCGTTATCCAGATTAACTTCGTAGGTTCTTAAGTCTAATTTTAAATTATTAACATTTGTTTCAAGAGATTGAAGATCAATGGCAGCTGTAGATTTTTGCTTCTCCAAATCTCTTACTTGTTCCTCTACTGAGGTTTTTTTAGCTTTTAAATTCTCTAATTCTTCTAGCTGTAATTCCTTTTTAGTAACAAGATTACCCAGTTCAGATTTTAGATTTTTTTGCTTTTCTGATAGCTGCAATAGCTTTTCTTCAAGCCTAGTTTTCCTGTATGAATATTCATCTTTTAAGGTTTGAGATTTATTTGAAGCAATTTTTAATATCTTTAAGAGAGAGTCCTTGAGTTGCATGGCCTTATCAATGAGAATATTGCCGTTTGTGCCAAGATTTTTGAGCTCTTCAAGAATTTCATCTAATAAATTTATTGCCTTTTCTTTAGGAGTCAATTTGTCTTCATTTTGCTCATTTTCCAGAGCTTTAAGATAGTTAGAATTGGCTTCCTCTATATCTTCATTTGTTTGCGCTATTGTTTTTTCAAGACTTTGAAGAGTTGATTCTATTCGGGCAATATTTTCTCCAAGAGAGGAAAATTCTAATTGAGAAGATTCTAACGATGAAATGACGGAGGAGTTATCAGATTGAATTTGGTCTATAGCAGATTGAAACCTGCTAACTTGTTGTGCTTTTTCCTCTACATGGCCGCTGAGTTTATCAATTTCATCATCTAGTCTCTTCTTGTGGTCCAGAGCTGCCAATGCCTTTAAAATTGCAATGTTCAGTTTTAACTCATTTTCTTTAGGATTCAGTGATTCAAATGTTGACTCTTTTTGAACTGCTTTTGCATAACTTTCTTTTGCTGTTTTTAAATCATCTTCGGCTTGAAGCTGAGCTTTGGTTAAGTTTTGTACGTTAGCTTCAAATCGAGCAATTTCTGCTCCTATAGAGTAAAAATTTTTCTGCGCTGCTTCAAATGATGAAAGTACTGAGGAGTGCTCAGTTTTCACTTGATCAATAGTAGATTGTTGAGTGCTGACCTCTAGAGCCTTAACTTTAATTTGGTTCTGCATAGATAACAATTCAGAATTTAGTTTATCCTTTTGACCTTTTGCTTGCAGAGTATTAACCACGGAAATATTTAATTTGAGTTCTTTTTCTTCGGCTTGAAGTTTTTTATATTTTTCAGCTGAATTAGCCTGATTTTTCAGCCTATTAATTAATCTATTAATTTCCTCTCTAATATCTTGCACCCTTGATAAATTTTCTTTAGTTTTCTTGATTCTTTGCTCTGTTTCTTTTCTGCGCTCCTTGTATTTAGAAATTCCAGCTGCTTCCTCTATAAATACTCTCATTTCCTCTGGTTTGGCACTTACTATTTTGGAAACCATGCCCTGCTCAATAATGGCATAGCTTTTAGGGCCTAGACCTGTTCCAAGAAAAATTTCTTGCACATCTTTTCGCCTGCATGAGGTATTGTTTATAGAGTAGTTAGACTGGCCATCTCTTGTCATCAATCTTTTAATAGAGATTTCATTATATTTGGCGTATTCGCCGCCAAGTTTACCCATTGAGTTGTCAAAGAGGAGTTCAATACTGCACTGACCAGATGGCTTCCTTAAGTCTGAGCCATTAAAAATAACGTCCGTCATAGATTCGCCACGTAAATTTTTTGCTGATAGTTCTCCGAGAACCCATCTAACAGCATCAATTACATTAGATTTTCCACATCCATTAGGACCAACCACGGCAACCATATTTGTAGGAAAGGATATCCTCGTGGGATCCACGAAACTCTTGAACCCAGCCAGTTTAATGTGTTTGAGTTGCATTAAATATATCCTTGATTGATTTTAAACTATTGTTCCTTTTTTAACCATTCATTGGCATAAAAAAATAGTTCTGCTTGGTAGTCATTTGAGTACTTTAAATCAATGGTTTTAAAAGCTTGAAATGCTCCATTATTGCATTTAGCTTGTGCTTCTATCTTAATAACTTCTTGCTGTAAAAAAGCAGATGTGATGTCAAAACCTCTGACTAAAGAATGAGTTCTATCTAATCTAATAGGCATTTCAGCATCTGTTAAAAAAATTTCTTTAGCAGCAAGATTGACAGAAGGTCCATTGGGGATAGAGACGAACAAACCAAGTGATAACGAGTTGCAATTTGAGGGATTTTCAATTCTCACCAAAATATTTGAATTGGCTAAATCAGGGTACTTTAAATCTCTTAAATCAGCCAATAAATTAAAAACACGGACTTGAAAACTTTCTGAGGTAAATCCTGTACTTAATATTTGGAGGATGCTCTCAGCAGAATTAAATGATCTTAATTCCAAAGCTTTGTAAAATAATTCAACTCCAAGCATAAAAGATTCTTCTTCTAATGTTTTATTTTGTAAATATTTTTTCATTAAAGAATTATCAATGTCTTCGTTGTTTGAGATTGTTCTATAAATAGATGAAGATTGAATGGCTTGCATCCAAGAACCGATCACAGGATTGGGTGAAATGAAATTAATAAAAAAGCCACCAATAACAATGAAGGTGGCTAAAAAAATTAAAGATTTTTGACTGGATAAAGGATGCAATATATAAGAGATTATGGGTAATAGTAAAAGAATTAAAACCCCAGCAATAATTAACATTACACTCTTCTTCTAAGAAAAAATATTGCAAGTATCAAAGCAAGAAAAATAAATGGGCCAAACCATAAAATATAATTAGAGCCTGAGAGTGAGGGTCTATAGTCTGAAAAAGCGCCGAATCTTTCTGAAACATATTGTTTGATTTCTTTATCAGTCGAGCCATCAAGAATTAATTCATAAACCTTATTTTTTAAGTCTCGAGAAATCGGAGCGTCAGAGCTTGCAATACTTCCACTGGTGCATTTTGGGCACCTAATCTCAGAAATTAATAAATAAAATCTTTTTTCCTGTGCTGAATTTTCGAATTCATAGACCATCTGCGTAAATGCAGCTGATGACAAAACCAAAAAAAAAGCTATAAATAATTGTTTTTTCATTACTTTCTTTGAGTTGCTTGTTGAATTAAAGGCATAAAAATAGTCTCCCATTTTTGTTGATTCATTTCGCCTTGAATATGGCCTACAACTTTACTATCTATGAGTAAGTATGTTTCAGGCGCTCCGGTGACTCCTAAATCAAAAGCCAAATCCCCTCTGGGATCATATATAGAAAATAAATACGGATTTCCATGCTTTTTAAGCCAAGAATTTGCTTTTGATTTACTATCCTTATAATTTAAGCCGATGATTTCAACATTATTCTTTGAAAGCTTTGTTAAAAAGGGGTGTTCAACCAAGCACGTAATGCACCAACTTGCCCATACATTGAGAAGCTTAATTCCATTCAAAGATTCAGACTGAACCCTACGCCCATTTAAATCATCTAATTCAAAGGCAGGAAAATTTTTAGCTTCAAAAGATGAAAGTTTAAGATCCTCATCCACTAAAAGAATCTTCGTAAAAAAAACTAAAATAAATATCGGTAGTAGGATGATTAAAATTCTTAGTGACTGATTCATGATGCTTTCTTTTTAAAAATTGTAAGGAAAATTCCTAGCACCATGAGCGCAGCTGAAAACCATATCCACTTGATGAAATAATTTATTTTTAATGAAAAAGTCCAGCTGCTATTTTCGAGTTGATCGCCGATTGTTAAATACGTATCTTTTAAGAATGAGGCATGAATAGCTGACTCAGAGGTAATTTGCCCCCTTGTTGCATATTTTCTTTTTTGAGGATTGAGAGAAATTTCTTTACCATCATGAAGCAGTGAGACTTCAGCAGATATTACATCATGATTCGAAGCGCTAAAAACTCGAATATCCTTAAAATAAAATTCTTGGACTGATTCATTAACTGATATAGATTGGCCAGGAGCAAGGTTTAAGTTTTTTTCGTAACTGAAGATGCTATTCATAGATACTGCAAAAAATAATAGACCCAAGCCTAAATGTGCAACTGCACTACCTTTATTTATATATTTTTTATTGAAAAAATTATTAATTATTCTATAGAGATAACTAAAAATAATTAGCAATCCAGAGAAAATCCCTATGTATGCGAGCAAAGAAAAAACTGAGGCAAACGTCCAGATTAGATACATTGAAACAAAGGATAGGAATGTTGGGATTGCCATGGTTATAAACAATGATCTCAGAGACATCGAGCGCTGCCATAGCGCATCAACTGAAATCATAATAAATACAGCCGCTATCAATATTAATGGAGCAAAAATTGTATTGTAATATGGGGGACCTATGCTAACTTTGTCACCATTAATAGATTCAATAATCAAAGGATAAGTAACGCCCAGAAAAATAGAAAAAATACTAGTAATCATAAGAATGTTATTCATTGATAGGAATGATTCTTTGGAACCTGAAACAACTAATTTTGAGGATTTTAAACTAGGTAATCGGTAGGCAAAGACTGAAAGAGCGAGCAGGGTTATTGAACCTGAAAAACTCAAAAGATATAACCCTCTTTCTGGATCATTAGCGAATGAATGAACGCTATCAATAATTCCTGATCTAACAATAAATGCCCCAAAGAGACTTAATGCGAAAATTAAAATACCTAAAAACATAGTCCAAGTTTTTAGAACATCTGATTTTGAAGATGCAAATAGAGAATGCATAAATGCTGTTGCAGCAAGCCATGGCATCAATGCAACATTTTCTACGGGATCCCAAAACCAATAACCTCCCCAGCCCAATTCATAATACGCCCACCAACTTCCAAGAGCGATTCCAATGGTAAGAAAGATCCAAGCAACGAGAGACCAATTTTTTATATCCTGCTCCCAATCTAATTTAAAATCACCATGAAATAAATATGCTGTTATGAAGCTAAAGGAAATTACAAATCCTACATATCCTAAATAAAGCATTGGGGGATGAATCGCTAACGCTGGATCTTGTAAAACTGGATTGATATCTGCCCCCTCAATAGCCCCAAAAGGTAAAATTCTTTCAAAGGGGTTAGATGTAATAAGCAAAAACAGCAAAAAACCTAAAATAATTAAGCTCAACATCAGCAAAGTAGGTTTTTTTAAAGGATGGTTTTTATCAAGAGCATTAATAAACAAAAAACTCCAAGCTATTAAAAACACTATCCATAAAAACATTGATCCTTCATGGGCACTCCATATTGAAGTTACTTTATAAAAAATAGGTAATTGAGAATTTGAATGATTAGCTATATAAGCTATTGAGAAATCATCACTTATTGCAAGATAAATATAAATACCAAATGAAATAAAAACCAACCAACAAGCTTGATTAAACAATCTCATTGATAGTATTAGTTGATTGGAGTGAGATTGATTAAAAGAAAAAAATAAATTGAAGATCAATACAAGACTTAACAAAAGAACTGCTGATAAAGATAAGAGGTGTGAAATTTCCCCGATCATTGCTTACCTTCTTCGATTGATAACTCAGGAGGCATATAATTCTCATCATGTTTAGCAAAAATTTCTTCTGCTTCAAACATGCCATTTATAAAATATCCTAGGATCACAACTCCACTATCCTCTTTAAACAGATCAGGTGTCACTCCATCAAAAGTTACTGGCACATCCTTCTTAAAGTCAGTAACTTGAAATGTAATCACTGTCCCTTCTCTCTTGATTGAGCCATTCCTTACCATCCCCCCAAGCTTGATCCTGTAACCAGATTTTATATTTGCCTCAAGCATCTCAGACGGAGTATAAAAAAGATCTAATTTTGAATTTAACGAAAAAAGAATTAACAAAATTCCACCTGCAGACAATGAAAGAATAATGATTAGCTTCCAAAGTCGGTTTTTTCTAGCTTGAAGCATTGTTAATTTTTATTTTTTTTTGTATGTCAGCAATTCTCTTTTTTGCAATTAAAAAACTTATCACGATCATTGAAATACCTAACGCATAAACAGACCAAACATATATACCATGGCCATTCATATCTAAAATTTCATAAAGATTGCTAAAAGCTAAATTAAACATGTTCTGTGATCCATTTTTTATTTTTTTCTCTAGTAAATATATAAGAACGGCTACTCAAGATACCAAGAGAAATGAGTGTAAAACCTAAGCCAATTATCGAGATAAGTAACGGATACAGCATAGATGGATCAATGGAACTACCTCCTGAAATTGAAATTGATGCTGGTTGATGAAGCGTTGACCACCAATCAACAGACTTTTTTATGATAGGTATATTGATAACTCCAATAATAACTAAAATTGACATCAGACGATCGGCTTTTATTAAGTTAGCAAAAGATCCATGCAATGTTATAACTCCCAGATACATAATAAATAATATTAAGGTCGAGGTAATTCTCGCATCCCATTGCCACCAAGTACCCCAAGTTGGAATTCCCCATATTGATCCTGAAAACAAACCTAAAAATGTAATCATTGCACCGATTGGAGCGGCCGCTTTTATGAGATAGGCTGCTAGTTTTACTCGCCAAACAAGATGCATTAAGGCGCAAATAGCCATGAAGAAATAAATTAACTCGGCAAAAATTACCGATGGTACATGAAGAAATATGATTCGATAAGAATTTCCTTGAACAGCATCCTGCGGTGCAAATAATAAACCCCATATCCATCCCAGCGTTAGCAGGGAG
>JADHNV010000032.1 GCA_016779285.1 SAR86 cluster bacterium | reverse complement strand
AGTTTTGGCCATTGATCACGAATTCAGGGCCTGAATCATTCTCAATAACTTCATATACACCAGCGGGACAATATCTTTGGGCAGGCTCCGCATACATTGGTAGATTATGAAGAATTGGAATTGAGGCATCTTTCAATGTTAAATGGCAGGGTTGGTCTTCTTCATGATAAGTATTAGAAAGAAAAACACTGCTCAATTTATCAAAGCTGATCTTCCCATCTGGTTTTGGATATTCAATTACCGGCATATCAGCTGCAGGCTTCAAACAGGCATAATCTGGAGTTGTATGGTGAAGGGTAAATGGTAGATTGCCTCTAAAGATAAGCTGATCAATAGCATTAAAAGCGGCGCCAATTAAAGCACCAAATTTATGAAATATTGGACCAAAGTTACGTGACTTATGCAGCTCAGTATGAATCCAGCTACTTGCAATCATTTCATCAAAGCGTAGCTCATTTCCAGTATTAAGGTTATTAAAAATTGCTTCTGCAGCAAGCATTCCAGATTTCATTGCAGTATGAGAACCCTTAATTTTAGAAAAGTTGAGTGTGCCAGCATTATCGCCCACAAGAACACCGCCAGGAAATTGCATGCTAGGTAATGATTGAATTCCACCTTTAATTAATGCTCTGGCTCCATAAGATATTCTTTCTCCACCTTCCAAGTAGGGACGAATTGATGGATGGGTTTTCCATGTTTGAAATTCATCAAAGGGACTTAAATGTGGATTCTCATAGTCTAAAGGAACCACGTAGCCTAAATAAACTTCATTGTTGTCTGCATGATAAAGGTATGAGCCAGCAGGCGTATTTTTTGCACTAGGCCAGCCATTAGTATGTATTACCAATCCTTCCTCATGCACCTCATCCTTTACTTTCCAAACTTCCTTAAAACCAATTCCATAATGTTGAGGATCTTTATCTTTATCTAATTCGAACTTAGCAATAAGCTGCTTGCCAAGATGGCCTCTACATCCTTCCCCAAATATTGTGTACTTAGCTTTAATATCAATTCCTGCTTCGAATCCAGATTTCTGTTCACCATTTAATCCTATTCCCATATCACCAGTTCTAACACCAACGACTTTATCATCTTCATAGAGAATCTCACTTGCTGGAAATCCAGGAAATATCTCTATTCCTAGATCCTCAGCTTGAGCAGCTAGCCATCGACAGAGATTGCCCAAACTCGTTACGTAGTTACCATGATTATTCATTGGTGGCATCACAAAGGATGGAATGGAAATGCCAAAATTTTTAAATAAAAACATTAACTTATCTTTTTTTACTGGAACATTTAATGGACAGCCTTTATCTTTCCAATCAGGTATTAATTCATTAAGTGCGGTGGGTTGGAAAACATTTCCAGAAAGAATATGAGCTCCAATTTCAGAGCCTTTTTCAAGTAAACATATTTCTAGAGATTTGTTATTTTCCTTTGCTAGTTGAGCTAGTTTTATTGCAGCACTCAAACCTGATGGTCCGCCACCAACTATAACCACATCATATTTCATTACTTCTCTTTCCATGAGTTAGCTCCCTCTTTTTTTAGCCGCAAAAAAACATTACAATTATATCCCTTACATAACTATCTAACGAATATTATTATATAAAAAATTGATAATAAATTATAACTAAATATAATAATACCTAAATAAACGAGCCCTATATATGAAAATAGTAGTACCCATCAAACGCGTTGTTGATTATAACGTGAAAGTTAGACCTCTTGGCGATCAATCAGATGTAGATCTTAATAATGTTAAAATGGCAATGAATCCATTTTGCGAAATAGCAATTGAAGAGGCTGTAAGATTAAAAGAGGCTGGGACGGCTACTGAAGTTATTGCTGTGACAGTCGGTAAGTCTGATTCTCAAGAGCAATTAAGAACTGCACTAGCTTTAGGAGCGGATCGGGCCATCTTAATTGAAACAAATTCATTGCTGGAACCTTTAGCAATAGCCAAAGCGTTAACAAAAGTTATTGAAGCAGAATCACCTCAACTTGTGATACTCGGTAAGCAGGCTATTGATGGAGATAACAATCAAACCGGTCAGATGCTTGCAGCATTGTTAAATTATGGACAAGCCACTTTTGCTTCAAAAATTTCTATTGATGGGGATTCTGCTTCTGTTACTCGCGAAATTGATGGTGGTCTGCAAACTATTAAAGTCAAACTTCCAGCCATTATCACAACTGATCTCCGATTGAATGAACCACGTTATGCATCATTGCCTAATATCATGAAGGCAAAGAAAAAAGAATTAGATGTCCAACCAATTGATTCCATGGGCATAGATACAGCACCTCGCATGGAATTACTTTCGGTTGAATTACCAGCTGCTAGACAAGAGGGTATCAAGGTTGAGTCAGTTGAAGAATTGGTTGGTAAATTAAAAAATGAAGCAAAGGTGATTTCATGAGTACATTAGTTATAGCAGAGCACGATAATACCAATCTTAAGCCCGCAACACTTAACACTGTAGCAGCGGCAAATGCAATTGGTGGTGCAATACACATACTTGTAGCTGGCAATTCTTGCCAATCTGTAGCTGATGAAGCTGCAGCTGTTGATGGTGTCGAAAAAGTTATATTAGCTGATGATTCTGCCTACGAAAATCATTTAGCCGAAAGCATAGCAAATTTAATTAAATCAATTTCTACTGATTATTCTCATATTCTTGCTCCAGCTACAACTTTTGGTAAAAATGTTTTACCTAGACTCAGTGCACTGCTAGATGTTCAACAAATTTCTGAAATCACTGAAGTGGTATCAGAGGATACTTTTAAACGCCCTATATATGCTGGTAGCTGCATTGCGACAGTTAAATCTAGTGATGCAACAAAAGTGATCACTGTGAGAGCCACTGCTTTTGATCCTGTAAACGCTAGCGGTGGATCTGCATCCATTGAATCAATTTCAGCTGATGGGGTTTCTGACTTATCTTCATTCCTAAATGAGGAGATAGCCCAAAGTGATAGGCCAGAGCTTACCGCTGCAGGAATTGTCATTTCTGGTGGGCGAGGCATGCAATCAGGAGATAATTTTCATCTCTTAGAAACTATTGCTGACAAGCTGGGAGCTGCAGTTGGTGCTTCAAGGGCAGCTGTAGACGCAGGATTTGTTCCAAATGATTATCAAGTTGGTCAAACGGGTAAAATTGTTGCTCCAGATCTATATATTGCAGTTGGTATCAGTGGAGCCATTCAGCATTTGGCCGGAATGAAAGATTCAAAAGTTATAGTTGCTATTAACAAGGATGAGGATGCGCCTATATTTCAAGTAGCTGATTATGGTTTGGTTGCTGATTTATTTAACGCCTTACCTGAGTTAGCTGATCAGCTTTAAGTTATTGATTTGTAGTTATATTTATGCCAAGCCTGTCAATATTTTGACTGGCCGAGCCATTAATAAGTTCGCATTCTTTAGCCAGCAAACAATATCTCCATAGAACATAATCTTTATCTACTCCCATTCCTCCATGAAGATGTTGAGCTGAGTAGCTGGTTCTGTGAGATGTATTAGCAGCCCAAATCTTAGATACCAAAGCATCATTTTCACAATCAAGACTGGTATTTAATTTTATCGATGCTTGTTGATTAACCAGTCGGTGGCATTCAAGGTCGATAAAGCAATTTGCAGCTCTATGAGAAACCGCTTGAAATGTTCCGATAACTCTTCCAAATTGCTCTCTCTCTGAGGTATAGCTTGCAATTAATGAGGTCATTTTCTCATTCACGCCTAATGCAAAATAGCTTCTCATTACCATGTTAATTTGAAGGAGATATCTTAAAGCTTCTAGACCTTTACCTTTCTCGTGGATAATAGATTTTCTATCTACCCTCACTGACTCTAAATCTACTTTGAAAAGAGGGGAGTTGGCAGTGCTAGATAGCTCTGTTAATTTAACTTGATCTGATTTTACAAGAACCAATAAAACTCCCTCATCTGAATTAACTGAAACTAAAATATTTTTAGCAATTGATGCCAGTTCAGATAGATACTTTGTGCCTGAAATAATTAATTCATTGCCCTCTATCAAAGCAGAGGTTGCTGGATTTTCTGGATCTTGATTAGATGGCTCTAATATTGCTGAGGTATAGATTTCACCTGCAATAATTGAGCCAAGTATTTTGTTGCAAGATGAGTCGCTATTAAATTTCTGGATTGTTTGAGCCACATCTACCAAGCAACCACTTAAACTTAATGGTGCGGCATGATATCCGAGTCGCTCAAATAATATGCCTAGATCATAGAGATCCTCTCCACTTCCTCCGTATTTTTCATTTATACCTAATCCTAGATAACCATTACCAGACAATAAAGAGAATAAATCTTCATCGTGTTTGAAGCCAGAATCATATTTTTTTAAACATTCTTGGGAACAATGCTCACTTAGTATTTTATTTAGAGAATCTCTGATTTCTGTTTGATGAGGTTGTTCAGAAAAATCCATCAGCGTGTCCTTGGCATTAATAATCCAGCCATAGCGATAATATCCCGTTGAACCTCATTGGTTCCACCTCCAAATGTTAAAATTGAAGCGGTTCTATACATTCGCTCTAATCGAGCATTTAATATTCTAAATTCAGAGTTATTTTTTAGAATACTGAGCTCTCCTATTATTTCCATCATAAGTCTATAGGCTTCAATGAAAAATTCAGATCCATAGACTTTGGCAACAGATGCCTCAGCCATGTTTAATTGCCCTGATTCCATTATCCATGTTTGTTTCCAGCAGATAAGTTTTAGAGCTTCAATGCCTGAATGAATTTGCGCAAAGTTATGTTTGACCCATGATAGGTCGCTCAAATATTGATCATTGTTAATTTTTGTTGCTTGAGCAGTCTTTAGGACATCTTTATAAAGTTCTTCTACTGGCCCATGATTAACAAGTGCCAGACGCTCTAAGTTTAGTTGGCTTGTAATCAATGACCAACCCTGATTGAGCTTCCCAACTAAATGTGAATCTGGGACATGAATATTGTCATAAAATGTAGCGTTGGTTCTAACGTCACCAAGAGTATTTATTGCCGACATAGAAAATCCAGGATCATTGGTTGGAACAATGAACATTGAAATCCCTTTATGATTTTTTACCTCAAAGTCGGTTCTTGTTGCTAACCAAATGTAGTCAGAAAAATTAGCTAAACTAGTCCACATTTTTTGACCATTTATAAGAAATCCATCATTGTCTTTTATAGCCTTTGTTTGCAGTGATGCTAAGTCAGTACCTGAATTTGGTTCTGAGTACCCAATGCCAAAAATAATTTCGCCTTTAAGAATCTTGGTTGCAATTTCTTCCTTTGCCCATTCAGATCCATGTTCTGCAATCATTGGACCAACAGATTCTGTTGTTAGAAAAGGGAAGGGGAACCCAGTTCTCATGATGGTTTCTACAAAGATATATTGCTCAATTGGACTGAGTTCTTTACCACCTAATTCTTTTTTCCAACTTAATCCTATCCAACCATCAGAGCCCATGGTTCTCATAGCCTTTTTAAATTCAGGTCCACCTCCCTCAAAGTATTCAGGAAGATTTAATTCCGCTTTAAGCTCAGGTGTAAATAGACCCTCAAAGTACTCCTGCAATTCATCTCTGAGTTTTAACTGTTTTGGATTTAATTCTATTAACATATTAAATCTTAGTATCGCATCTTCATTTCTCAAGGCAATATCTTGGTGTATTATTTAATTATGACCAGTTACACAAAGACAATGGACTTTCTTCACAAAAAACTGTTGCAAGCCACCACCAAAGATCAAGAGGATAAAATAGTTGACTGGATGCTTGCCGAAGCAAAACTTAAGCAAGATGAACAAAAGGGAAGGCAAATAACGGGCTTAACTATCAATCAGTCGAAGTCTACCGATCGCTGATTCCACATTTATTATTTGAGTGACGCAATGACTTCTAAGTGTTTTGTATTTGCAAACTGATCAAAAACACCGATTGATTCAATTTTTCTACCCAGTTTAACTATGTCCCTTAAAAAGGTTTCTGGATTGCATGAAATATAAATCATGTTTTCAAATTGCATTGATAGCTTGATTGTTTCATTACTTAAACCAGCTCGGGGTGGGTCAACCAAAATATGACTGAATTCATATGATTGCATGTCAATGTTTTTCAATCTCCTGAAGGGTCGTTCATTTGCCAGGGCAGATGATGTTTCGTCATCAGAAAGCCTTGCAGTTTCAATATTCGATAGATCATTTAGTTTTATAGATTCCTTTAGCAGCCTAATCGCATGTCGGTTATTTTCTGTAGCAAAAACTTTTTTAAACTTTGATGCCAAGGGAAGGGTAAAGCTACCGCAACCACAATAAAGCTCCAATAAATCTTTTTGATTTATTAGCTGTTTTGTAATGAAACTGATCATGGAAGAATATAGATAATGGTTTGGTTGAAAAAATACCAAATCATTTTGCAAGATTTTAAAACTAGAATTTTCGTAACTGCAGATAGTGGTTAGATTTTCATCGCCGATCAGCACTTTTTGTTTTTTGCTTCTTCCAATAATTGAAATATTTTTAAAATTATTCTGAATATCCCTTGCTAGTTGAATCCAGTCATCTTCTAACGATTTGTGATAAATCAGCGTAACTAAAATTTTAATTCCAGAGGTTCTAAAATTTACTTGAAATAATTTTTTATACATTAACTCTGAATCGTTAATTTTAGACAGAAGTTCAAGCATTATTTTTTGAATACTGGCATGTGGTATGCAAGAGGCATCCATAAATATTTTTTGCCCATCTTCAATCATCGTGTAGTAGTTTTTGTTGAAACCAAATTCAGCCCTAGCCCTATACCCTGTGGCTGGTGATAAAAAAATTTGGGGTTTGATGTGTGTATGGTTGCTAAGTTCATTGCAGAATTTAGACAATTTATTCATATCAAATTAATTGCGAGTATAATAAGACCTATAAAGACTATATTTAGGGTCAAAAAAAGGATAATAAACTTAGCAATAGTTATGTTGCCTAGATCATTTTCTAAGTCCTTTGAATTGCGAACACCCATTAACGAAGATAATATTCTTTTGAACCACATATTATGACTAGCAAGATTATCACAATAACCAATACTGCTGAAGATTATCTATCTAAACTCATAGCTGAGAAAGATGAGCCAGGTACAGCAGTAAGAGTTTTTATTTCTGATCCGGGAACCCCAAATGCCGAGACTTGTTTGGCTTATTGCAAGCCTGATGAAGTTGTTCCAACCGATACTCTCATTTCACTACCAAAACTATCAGTTTATGTTGAAGAGAGAAGCATTCCATTCCTTTTAGATGCTGAGGTCAACTATGATATTGATAATTTTGGTGGCCAGTTAACTATTAAAGCACCCAATGCAAGATTGCCAAATATTTCTCCTGACAGCCCATTAGAGGATAGGGTGAATTATGTTATTTACAATGAAATTAATCCTATGCTTGAATCTCATGGAGGTGTTGTCAGCTTGATGGAAATCACTGATGATATGTTTGCAGTCCTTCAATTTGGTGGAGGGTGTCAGGGATGTGGAATGGTCGATGTAACCTTAAAAGATGGTATAGAAAAAACTCTTCTAGAAACTCTACCTGAGTTGGCAGGCGTCAGAGATATGACTGATCATAGTCTAGATGAAAATGCTTTTTACAAGGAAGAATCATAAACTGAAATGATGACCCCAATCTTTGGATGATCAAAATAATGAGATTCATTTTTAAAAATTCTCCTCTGCTCACTTAATAAATACTTTACTTCACCAACCTCAATTATCTGCGATGATGTTGATGAATTCTTTAACATTTCAAAATTTGGTATAAAAATTTGAGGCAAGTTTATTAGTTCCTTGTCTATTTCAATAGAATGATTTGTTATATCTTTAGGAATAGAGCTCTGAAGAGCTTCAAACTTTATTTCTTTTATCAGATCTTCGTTAAGTGCAGATTTTAAATCGCCGTCAATATAAGCCATTACCTCAAGGTGAAGATATCTACTCTTGTATAGTTTTATTAGGAAACCATTGTTCTCAAATATTTCATGCACAAAAGGAGCGGACTCTTTTTCTAGGGCTGGTTGACGCCATGATTGCTTGTGAAGTATTTTATATTCTTGCCTTCGGTCAAGCCTTCGGTAAATATTATCTAGCTGATTGAGATTTACTTGTTTTTCAAACCATATCTTTTCATTTATTTTTTTTAATGGTTTTTTTTCATCTAGCGTTTCGTTTTGTGTATCAATTATTTTTTCTTTAAAAGCTTGGTCTAATATAAGATTAGTTCCTGCCTGATTGAAAGATTGTGAAATTTTTTCTTCATTTATTCTGATTTGAGGTTTATCAAGTAAAGTTACAGAATTAATATTTCTTATATCAAGAATTTGAGGTTTAAGTATTTCATCTCCTATTATTTCAAGCTGCTCAAACATAATGACCTCAATTATATATTCCTTATTAATTTCAGCTTGAGTCAATGAACTCAAGGTGAAGATAAAGAAAATCAAATGTAAATTAAAGGAGTTCATTCAGTAATCCTTTAACGGCATTTCTTTTGTTTTCACTTTTTGAAACATCCAGCGTCATTTTGTTCTCATTTACAAGCTTTATCTTAGCTGACCCAGCTTGGATCAACTTAATTAATTTTTTGTAGGTTGCATCATTTAGATTATTGTTAAAAGTAATCATTGCATTTTCAACGTTCGAGTAGATTTTTTTAACGCCTATTTTATTGGCAAGTATTCTTAGTTTTGAGCTTTCGATTAGATTCAACAAATCATCATTGGGTTTACCACACCGATCTTTAAGACCTTCTAATATCTCATCAATTTCAGTATTATTTTTGGCGTCGTTTAGGGATCGATAGATTTTTAATCTTTCATTTGCAACCGGTAGGTAAGAGTCTGGAATTAATGCCCGATCATTAAAGTTAATTTCAGTATCTAAAACCATTTCAGTTTCAAAACCTTTTAGATTATTTACCGCATCTTTTAGCATTGAAAGATACATGCTTAAACCTATGGCTTCAATGTGACCACTTTGTTTTTGGCCAAGGAAATCTCCTGCACCTCTAATCTCCAGATCTTCTTGAGCAATAAAGTAGCCTGATCCAAGATCAGAATACTTTACCAATGAATCAAGCTTGGCTTTAGCAGTTTTTTTTAGGTCTGGAGTTGGAATCAATAAATAGCAATATGCTTGACGCAAAGATCTTCCAACCCTGCCTCTCAATTGATGCAATTGAGACAAACCAAAATTATGTGCATCAATAACAATCATTGTGTTTGCATTGGGTATGTCTAAACCCATTTCTACAATTGTTGTGCAAATAAGAATATCGATTGAATTTGAATTAAAGCCATTCATGGTGTTGGTGATATTTTTTTTTGATAATTGACCGTGAGCAATGGCAATAGCTGCTTGGGGTGCTAAAGTTATTATTTGATCTTTCAAGCCTTCCATCTTAGAGATGTCATTTTGGACTAAAAAAACCTGACCACCACGAGCTAATTCTCTATCAATAGCATTTTTAATAATTTGCTGATTCTGTGTATTTAAAAAAGTTTTAACGCTCAGTCTTTCCGAGGGTGGGGTGTATAAATATGAAAAATCCTTGAGACCTGAATATACAAGATTTAAAGTTCTAGGTATGGGAGTGGCAGACATATATAAAATATGTGTTGTTGATTGCCTTGATTTTATTATTTCTTTTTGTTTTATCCCAAAGCGATGTTCTTCATCGATCACCAATAATCACAAATTGTCTAAACATATTTCATTGTTCAGTAGGGCATGTGTACCAATTAAAATATCAATTTTCTCTTTCTTAAAATCATCATAGATTTTGATCTTATTTTTTTGAGATGTGTGCCTTGTTAGAAGCTCAACATTTACAGGAAAGTTAACAAATCTTTTTGTGAAGCTTTCTAGATGTTGTTTTGCGAGAACAGTGCTTGGAGCAAGAACCATAACCTGCTTCTTTGCGTGAACTGCCACAAATGCTCCTCGCATTGCTATCTCTGTCTTCCCGAAACCAACATCACCGCATATCACTCTGTTCATGGGTTTAATTAGAGCTATATCTTTTAAAACATCCTTTATGCAATTCGCTTGGTCTGGTGTTAAAACATATGGAAAATCCTTATCAAATTCGGCATAGGAATGTGCATCGCAAACTAACTGATATGAACTTGCTATAGAGCGTCTAGATTCTATGTCAAGCAAATCTGCTGCATGGTCATGAGCTTTAATTCTTGCTTTTTCTTTTTTTAATCTCCATTTTGTTGAGGACAAGGAATCAAGGCGAGCAACATTTGATTGAGATACTTGGAATTTGGAAACTAAATATGCTTGTCTGATTGGGACATATAGAATCTCATTATCTAGGTATTCAATTTGTATATATTCTTCTTCAGTTGAATTTGTCTTTAAGAGCTTCAAACCCTTATAAATTCCCACACCGTAATCAATATGTATGACTAGTTCGTTATCCATAAATGGGTTTTCAAAATTTTCAATTAGTGAGTTCTGAATTGGCGAGGCAGTTTTAGAATTGAAAATTTTTGAACTAACAACTTCGTCTAGATTTAAATGAACAAACTCGCCGTCTTCGCTAGCAAATGATCTAACGGCAGGATGCATGAGGCTAAATACTCCCTGTTCAAGATTAAATGGTTTTAAAGATATCTTAGTTTTATAGTCTCTGCATATATGATCTAATTTAGTTTGTTCAGAAGAAGTGATTAACAGAGATCTTAACTCTCCATTGTTTTGGTTATTTACAAGCATTTTAAGTAGCTCATTTTTTTCTATGGTGAAATCAATGCTATGAATTGGTTTTCCTAAAGTTAGTGATTTGGCTGACTGCAAATATGGCTGAAGATCCTCGATACTAAAAATATAGTCTTTGGGTTTTAACAAAGGTCTTGAGGAGTCAATTGATTCTTCCTGATATCTTTCCTCAACAAACGAAATATACGCAGATAATATATGGTCGATTTTGTTTGATGTTATGAGTTTAAAACCTGAAAAATAATCTATCAGGCAAGAGGCGCCCATCTGAATAAGTGGATTGTATATCTCATATCCTTCTTGATATTTTCCCGAGATCAAAGATTGAAAGATCTCACAATGCCTTTCATCATAGCCTTGAAAGCAATCTCTCCATGCATCTTTGAATCTAGAAATTGATTCCTCATCTAAGCTAACTTCTGATCCACTGAATA
>JADHNV010000031.1 GCA_016779285.1 SAR86 cluster bacterium | reverse complement strand
CCTTCTACTAGGTAGATTCCTACGCGTTACTCACCCGTCCGCCGCTCTACTCATATCCGAAGATACTTTCTCGCACGACTTGCATGTGTTAAGCCTACCGCCAGCGTTCAATCTGAGCCATGATCAAACTCTTCAATTAAAATCATGTTGTGCTACTTTTATAAAATATTAAAAGTAACTAAAAATATATATCTCGTATTTTGAACACCCACACGAGTAACCAAATATGTTAAAAGAACTTGCCGACTCTGGGCCGGAACGAAGAATTGTATACCCTTAGTTGGAAATATCAACTAGTTTTATAACTAATTTTTGTCTTTATTTACTAAGCGTTCAGAATTAAGAAACTTCATCTTTGATCTAAGCTCTGAACCAATCTGCTCAATTGAATGAGAGGCTGTATTTTTTCGATTTGCTTTCATGATTGGACCACCTGATCCATCATTACTTTGCCTACAATCATTCAAAAAATTATCAGCAAATTCACCAGTTTGAATCCTTTTTAATATTTCTCTCATAGATTGTTTTGTAGTATCTGTAATAATCTCTGGGCCACTCACATAGTCTCCAAATTCAGCAGTGTTAGAAATAGAATAATGCATATTAGCAATCCCGCCCTCATGAATTAGGTCAACAATTAATTTTGTTTCATGCAAGCATTCAAAATAAGCCATTTCTGGACTATAACCTGCCTCAACTAATGTTTCATAGCCAGCTTTGATAAGTGCAGTCATCCCCCCGCATAAAACTGCTTGCTCGCCAAATAAATCTGTTTCGGTTTCCTCTTTAAATGTAGTCTCAAGCACGCCGGCTCTGGTTCCTCCGTTAGCTTTGGCATAGGAAAGAGCAATCTCTTTTGCGCTATGACTGATAGGATTTACGCCATCTTGGTATATTGCAATTAAAGAGGGAACTCCTCCGCCATTTACATAAGTGCTCCTAACAGTATGCCCTGGCCCTTTGGGGGCAATCATAATCACGGAAGTAGTTTCAGCAGGGATAATTTTTTTAAAATGGATATTGAATCCATGTGCAAATGCAAGAACTGCATTTGGTTTTAAATTAGGTTTAATCTCTGATTCATACAAACCATGTTGAAATTCATCTGGTGCCAATATCATGACCAAATCTGCATCACTAACTGCATCAGAAACTTTGGCTACTTTCAGCCCAGCATTTTTTGCTTTGGACCATGATGATGATCCTTCACGTAAAGCAACGGTAACATCTACTCCAGATTCATGCAGGTTATTTGCATGAGCATGCCCCTGAGAACCATAACCAACTACAGTAACTTTAAGCTTTTGAATAATTGAGATATCAGCATCATCTTCATAAAAAATTTTCATCCTATTTGTCTCCTAAATTTTTAAAACCTTTTCACCTTCATGCAATCCTATGCTTCCAGACCTTGCTATCTCAAGAATATTTACTTTGCCCATAGCTTTAATTGCTAGTTCGATTTCACCAAATGATCCCCAAGCTGACATCACCATAATATCCTGATTTTTTTCATGGATTTTTCCATTTAAACTCTTGAGAATTTTTTGTATTTTTTCACTGTGCTTAAACTTAATCAAAATAAATTCATATTCATGGTGATCGCCTTCTGTTAAATCAGAAACTTTTATAACATCAATAATTTTATTTATTTGTTTTGTTATTTGCTCAACATCATTTTCCGAGCCTCTTGTGGTGACTGACATCCTAGAATAACTTCCATCAAAAACTGGCCCAACATTTAGAGTTTCAATGTTGTAACCACGTTGATGAAATAAGCCAACTACACGCGCGAGAGCCCCAGATTTATTTTCAATTAATATTGATATGATCCTTTTCATGCTTTGGTATTTTTTTTAATCCACATGTCCTTCATGCTGCCATTAGGAGAAACTAGCATAGGATAGACATGTTCATTTGGATCTACATATACATCAATAAAAACTAATCTATCTTTCATAGCAAATGCTTTTTCTAGGGTTTTCTTAAGCTGTGATTGCTTAGTGACCTTCATTCCAACGTGCCCATACGATCGAGCAAGGTTTACAAAGTCTGGTAAAGAATCTGAATATGTACTGGCTGAGTATCGCCCTCCATAGTTCATATCCTGCCATTGTCTTACCATTCCTAATGCCTCGTTATTAATATTGATAATTTTTATCGGCAGATTATATTGCAAGCAAGTTGATAGCTCTTGGATGCACATTTGGATACTGCCTTCACCAGTCACGCATACAACCTCATCTTTTGGGTAAGCTAATTTAACTCCCATAGCTGCAGGCAAACCAAACCCCATGGTACCTAACCCACCAGAATTTACCCAACGTCTGGGCTTATTAAAATGATAATACTGAGCCACAAACATTTGATGCTGACCAACGTCAGAAGTAACCCAAGCATTGCCATTTGTAGCATGATAAAGTTCTTGAACAACAACCTGAGGAAGGATCATTTGAGATTTATTCTTCTTAAGATACAGCTCATGATCAAGGCCATGTTTTTTTTTCCATTGAGCAACTTGTTGATTCCATAACTCAAGAGCCTCGGTATCAATTTTAATCTTAGAACGTTTTATCTCTTTTATTAATGCATTTAAGGATTCTCTTACTTGACCAACAATAGGTATATCTGCATTAATAATTTTGGAGATTGAAGCTGGATCAACATCTATATGAACAATTCTTGCATTTGGAGCAAACAATGAAGGAGTATTGGTAATTCGATCATCAAATCTTGCGCCAATTGCAATAATAACATCTGCATTATGCATTGCCATATTAGCTTGATAGGTCCCATGCATTCCAAGCATTCCCATAAAATGTTTATCTTTGGCAGGATAAGATCCAAGACCCATCAATGTATTAGTTACAGGAGCTTTAAGTATTTTATTGAGGGCAATTAATTCCTTGTGAGCATTTCCTAAAATAACTCCACCGCCTGCATAAATGACTGGTCGCTCTGCAGACAAAATCTTTTTACAAGCTTTTTTAATTTGACCTGGATGAGGGAGCACCCTTGGTTGATAAGATCTCAAAGAAATCTCTTTGGCTCTTTTATATTCGTAAAGCTGTGAAGGATCAGTTTTATCTTTTGGAATATCAATAACCACTGGACCAGGTCTTCCAGTTGTTGCTATGTGAAAAGCTTCCTGAACAATCCTAGGAATATCTTCAGTATTTTGAACAATAAAACTATGTTTAACAATTGGTCGAGATATTCCGATCATGTCTGTTTCCTGAAATGAATCAGTGCCGATTAAATGACTTTGCACCTGACCAGAAATAACAATGAGCGGAATTGAATCCATATAAGCAGTGGCAAGCCCTGTTATTGCATTCGTTGCACCAGGTCCGGAAGTAACCAAGGCAACGCCTGGTTTTCCAGTTGCCCGAGAATATCCATCTGCGGCGTGGGTAGCTCCCTGCTCATGGCGAACCAAAATATGCTCACATGCTTTTTGTTTAAAAATAGAATCGTAGATGTGAAGCGCAGCACCGCCAGGATACCCGAAAATAAACTTGACTCCCTCGTCTTTGAGAGCGCGCATTAGCAGATCTCCGCCTGAAAGTTTCATGAATTCAAGGTATTTACTTTTAAGTAAAGGGTTTTATACATTAATTGTGAGTAAAAACAAGTTTTTTGCTGATTTAAAAGGCTTTGCAGGTTTATTGCATCTTTTCGATCAAAGATTTCATATCGTCGGGAATCTCTGCTTGAAATTCAAAAAAACCAGCCCCTTTAATAGCAGGAAATCTTATTTTAGAAGCATGCAATGCTTGTCGAGGAAAACTTTGTATATGCTTTATTAAATTTTGAGAAGTATTTTTAGCAATAAGGTTTCTGGAGTTATAAAGCCTATCTCCAATGATGGGTAATTTTTGATGACTTAAATGAACTCTGATTTGGTGAGTTCTTCCAGTTTTAATTTCTACAGCAATATGGGAATAGCCTCCATAAAATTTAACCAAAGAAATATGAGACAAAGCATCTCTTCCAGAATCAGTAACTCTCATTTTCACTCTATTCCTAGGATCTCTTTCAATGGGGTGCTCTATAGAGAAACTACCTATAACCTGTCCAACAACTAATGCTTCATATTGCTTATATACTTCCCTTTCTTGAAGCTTATTAACAAAAAAACTTCTAAATTTTTCATTTTTTGCAATCACTAATAATCCAGAAGTATCTTTATCTAAACGATGGACAATCCCACAACGGGGCAATTTTTTTAATTCTGGGAAATGGAATGCTAAAGCATTTGCCAGAGTTCCATCATGACATCCTGCGCCTGGATGCATAACTAAACCAGGTGACTTATTGATTATAAGAAAATTCTCATCTTCATGGAAAATATTAATAGGTATATCTTCTCCATCCCAAGAGACCCTATTTTCAAATACTGGATCTAAAGAAATTTCATCACCGGTATGCACTTTGTCTTTTGCCCTGAGAATTTCACCATTAACTAATAGATTGCCTTGTGATATCCATCTTTGAATCTGGCTGCGTGAATAATCTTCAAACAACAAAGTGGCGGCATGATCTAATCTAGAATTATTGTGATTCTCAGGAATATTTTTATGAATCATATGCTTAAACTAAAAACTTTTTTATCATCTTACAATCTAAAATAATTGAATTAACCCAAATGCCTTAATAAATGTAAAATACACTACCAATGATGCAAATAAAAAAATATCTTCGGTCTAATTTAGCAATTGCAATTATTCTTCCCTTATTCATAACAGCCTGCAATTCTGATGCTCCTGTACTAGAGCGACCTGAGAAAGTTTATTACGATACCGCGCAAAGAAGAATGAAAGCAAATAATTTCTTCTCTGCTATAGAGTCTTTAGAGGCAATTGAAGCAAGGTATCCCTTTGGCAGATATGCAGAGCAAGCTCAAGCAGAATTAATTTATGCATATTATATGAATGGTGAAGATGAAGCCTCGCATGAAGCAGCCGAAAAATTTATTCGCCTTAATCCAAGGCATCCAAATATTGACTACGCATATTTTATGAGGGGTATAGCTAGCTATACTAGAGATAAAGGAATGTTTGCCAGAATATTTAAGTCTGATCTGTCTAATAGGGATATATCGGGCGCTAAACAAGCCTTTGGAGAGCTATCAGAGTTTTTAACACGATTCCCTAAAAGTCAATATGCTCCATATGCCTCGCAAAGATTGATATATTTAAGAAGTTTAATAGCAAAAAATGAATTGGTTGCTGCAGAGTATTACCTGAAAAGAGAGGCGTATGTTGCAGCTCTTAGGAGAGCTAAGTATGTAATTGAAAATATTCCAAATTCCTCAGAAACTATGCGTGCATTAAAAATTATTAGGGAGTGCTATCAAGCGCTTGGTTATTTTCAGCTGATGGATGATATTGAAAGTGTTATTGAGGCTAATGGTGGCTCCATAACAGAAACTAATGAAGTTTCCTCATGGAATTTCTTTTCAAGAAAGGCACCTCGACCTAATCAAAACTAATTTCAAGTTAAGCGATTATTGAATATAGTGCTTCTGTAAGAAGGTTGCTGGTTTGATACAACTTCTTAGGATTGTGCTGTTGATTACAAATAAAACCATACCCTATGGCTTTGTCTGGGTCTCCAAATGCCACTGCGCCACCAACTCCAGCATGACCAAACATTTTGTTGTTTAAAGTTGGAGAAATGTTTCCCATTTTAGCTATGCCTTGAGCCAACTCATAACCAAGGCCAAATTTAATTGGTGCGCCAAAAAGCACTGAATCAGGGCCGCTTGAATGAGGCCTGATAGCATTCTGAAGAGAAGATTCACTCATGATTGATATTCCATCTCTGGAGCAACCGTTACTCAAAATACCATATAAAGTTGCTAAACTTTTAGCAGTCCCATGACCATTCGCAGAGGGAATTTCTGCCACCCGCCAATCAAGTGAATTGACATAATTATCATCATCCTCTTCTCTTGTTTGAAAAGCCTCCATGAAATCTCCGCTTAATAAAGCTGCTTTAAAATTTTGAAGTTTTTGAGGCAAGAAAAAGTTAGGAAGGAATTTAAGAAACTCTCCAGGCAATTTGATGTTTTCCATGGGCAACATTAACATATCCGCACATCTTACAAATTCACTCTCAGCTAGTCCTATATGAAAATCTATATTCAAAGGATCTGCTATTTCCTCTTTAAAGTATGTGCCTACAGTACGGCCATCAATCCTCCTTATTAATTCCCCTGCCAACCAACCAAATGTTAATGCATGATATCCCTGAGATATACCAGGTTTTCTATAGGGAACTTGCATTTGCAGTTGCTTGGTGAACTTTTTCCAATCTTGAAATGAGCCTGATGGAATACCTTCTTTAAATCCAAACATTGCTGCTCTATGGCATAACAAATCACTTACCTTGGTATTCTCTTTGCCATTGCAAGCATATTCAGGCCAATAATTGCCAACGCTTTTACTGGGATCTAATTTGCCTTGATCAATTAGTCTAGATATGCATGTTGCAGTTACTCCTTTAGTCACAGAGAAAACATTGACCAAGGTATCTTCTTCCCATAATTTTGTTTTCTCTTTATCTTGATATCCACCCCAAAGATTTATAATAATTTTTCCTTGATGCTCGATTGCTAGAGCTGCACCTGTTTCAAATCCACTGGTGATAGCATTTGCAAAAGTGTCATACACATTTTGAAATTTAGGATCACAATAACCTTTAATCATTTTTCTTTAAAATTTTTTATTTCTCCACTTTTCAGTCTTTTTTGATAGTTTTCAAGCTCGCTTTTAATTGTGGGAGCCAAAATATAAAGCCCTAATATATTTGGAAGAGCTACTATAAAAATTAGAGCATCTGAGAAATCTAAAACTGCAGTTAAATTAATGGTGCAGCCAAGGGCAATAAAAATACAAAAAATGATTTTGAAGATATTTTCTGCCCATGCAGATTCTCCAACAATATATGTCCAGCCTTTCAATCCATAATATGACCAAGACAGGATCGTTGAAAATGCAAATAATATTGCGATAAACGATAGTGGAATCACAGACCAACTTAGAGTGCTGCTAAAAGCTTGAGAGGTCAAAGCGATGCCTTGAATACCTTGATTTGCCATTGCAGGCTCATACACCGTAGTCAAGATAACTAAAGCTGTGAGCGTGCAAATCACGACAGTATCAATAAATGGCTCCATTAAACCAACATAACCTTCAGTCACTGGTTCTTGAGTTTTAACAGTGGCATGAGCAATAGCTGCCGAACCAATCCCAGCTTCATTAGAAAATGCTGCTCTTTGAAAGCCTAAAATCATAATCCCTAACATTCCGCCACTCATGGCATTTGGATTAAATGCTTCTGTCAAGATTGATGATATGGCCCATGGCACTTTTTCAGCATTTAAAAAAATTACAAGCAAGGCACCAATAACATAAGTTAATGTCATAAATGGGACTAACTTAGAAGTCACTTTTGCAATGCCTTTAATACCGCCAATTACTACCAGTCCCACTATACCAGCCAAGATAGAACCAAACAGCCAGCCTTTATCCAAAAAATAACTAGCATCGCCACCTGTAATAAAGATAAATTGGTGAAATGCTTGATTAGATTGAAACATGTTACCAATACCTAAACATCCAACGACAATAGCTACTGCATAAAATAAACCCATTGGTTTAGCAAGCCATGATAGATTTTTTTTATGTAATCCAGCCTCCAGATAATACATGGGTCCACCTGAAATACTTCCATCAGCATTAATTTTTCTGTATATAACACCTGCCACACATTCTGCAAATTTTGTTGACATGCCAAGAAAGCCAGCAACAATTAACCAAAATGTTGCGCCTGGACCCCCAATGGAAATAACGATTGCCACTCCAGCAATATTGCCAATTCCCACAGTTCCAGAAACGGCTGTTGATAGTGCCTGAAAATGAGTTAACTCTCCCTCATTGTCTGGCTTTGAATAATCGCCTCTTAGCAATTGAAAGGCATGTTTAAATCCACGTAGATTTAAAAACTTGAAGTAACCAGTAAAAAAAATAGCTGCTCCGATCAACCACAACACTATTAGAGGCATTGAGGCTCCAAAAATTTTTATCTCATAAAAAATAAAAGAGGATAGGAGGTTTGTTAAGGGCTGGATGGTAGCATTAATCGAAGCATCTATACCGTTGGCTGATAGGGGTTTTGCTATTATTGAAATAATGCAAAAAATCAGTCTATTGCTTTTCATGAATTGAATATACTACATTAAGAAAAAATAATACTTATGAAAATTGGAATCCTTAATTCAGATACTGTGCAAATAGATGGAGCCAAAGACTTTGGCCAATACCCTGAAATGTTTTCTAAAATATTTTGGGCAGTGGATCCTAGCATTCAGTTTCAAACCTATGAAGTTCAGCTCAACAACTATCCTTTAGATATAGATGAATGTGATGCTTATCTAATTACTGGCAGCAAGGCAAGCTCTTATGATAATGAGCAATGGATTCATGATCTAAAAAAATTTATTCAAAGATTAAATAAAAATAAAAAAAAATTAATTGGAATATGTTTTGGTCATCAAATTATTGCAGAAGCTCTTGGTGGATCAGTGAAAAAATCTCCAAATGGTTGGCATGTAGGTGTTGATTCAATTTCCTTAAATATTAATGCCTGTGAATATGGCGAGGAGGGTGAAAAATATAATTTAGTTTTCAGTCACCAAGATGAAGTTGAAAAAATCCCAGAAAATGCAACCTTAATTGCTGGTTCTGCAAGGTGCCCAAATGGAATATTTGTAATTGAAAATCATATTTTTTGCAGCCAAGGTCATATCGAATTAGATAAAAAATTTGCAAAAATGATATATGATTTTAGGAAAAATCAAATTGGAGACCAAAAGCATCATCATGCTTGTGCGACACTAAGTATAGATACTGACGAGCATGAGATTGTAAATAGTCTTTTAAAGTTTCTAAACAAATAACTTAAAATGGCTTGTCGCCATCTATTGCCACTCGCTGTAACAGTCTGTGAGATGGGTAGTAATCATTAATTGGTTTATGTTGAGTGCTTCTGTTATCCCATATCGCAATTGAATTAGGTTCCCATTTAAAGCGGCATGTGTATTCAGGTGTGATTACATGATCATACAAAAATTTTAATATTGCTGAACTTTCTTTTTCAGGCAATCCAATTATTTTTGTTGTGAATAATGCATTTACAAAAATTACTTTTTGATTATTTTCAGGATGAATCCTGATAACAGGATGCTTAACAGGAGGGTTATCTTTTACAGCCTGTGCCAACCTCTCTTTTCCACCCGGCTCAGCTAAACTTTCTTTAAAGCCATAGCTAAAATCATGTTCAGCCTCTAAAGTTGATAGAAATTCCTGCATATTCTTTGATAGACCTTGATAAGCTGCAGTCATGCTTGCCCACATAGTGTCACCTCCCTTGGGTGGACAAATTTTTGATCTTAAGACTGACCCCAAAGGTGGATGCTTCCGAAAAGTCATGTCCGAGTGCCACACTTCTATCTTGGAAGGTTTATCAGCGGTGCTTTCAAGGATAGTAATTTCCGGAAATCCATCTACTGTTTCATATGCAGGGTGTGTTTGAATTGGCCCAAAAGACTCAGCTAATGCTTTATGTTGGGCAGGTGATATATCTTGATCCCTAAAAAAAATGACTTGGTGCTCTATAAGCAATCTTCTAATTTCAGCGTAAACATCTGGGGAAAGATCTTGACATAAATCGACCCCATACAATTCTGCACCAAGAGCAGCTGCAAGTGGCTTTACTTCAAACATAGGCAATCAAAATTCAAATTTTTTTGCAGTTTACTCCTTTATCTGACTATCAATCAAGACTGCAATTAGCAATGCAGGCTCATCTCCATGATTGACCCAGGCATGATTAGTTCCTCGTTGAACAACAGTATCAAATGGGCTGAGCCTAACCTCTGCCTCATCAAGCAAAAGACTAACATCACCTTTCAAAAGAATAATGTAATCGATGGTATCTGTTTTATGCATTGCTGGATGTTTGGAAGTATCAATTCGGTGATGAGCTGCCCCTATTCGATCAAAAGCCTGGGCTGCAAGATCTTGCAAAACATCCCAAGGAACACCGTCAGGGGTTGGATTAATTTGAAAATATCTAAATTTAGTTCCATTTGCAGGAGGAGATAAAATTATTTCTGAATCTGCTCTATCGAGATTATCGGTTGTATCAATGGGCATGCCGTCTGTATTCCAAATTTCAAAAAGGCCGCCGACATCTTCCCCAATTGATCTAGCTGGAGGACCATCAATAGTAATAACTGATTTTCCTGCTTGATTATGACCTGTAATTATTCTTCTCATATCATCATTTCCAATTTCAATTAAAGTTTTTTTGATTCATTATATGAATATACCTTAGCTTTTTTTTGTTTAGGATTTTTAATTAAACGAACATCATAATCATCAACATGATTGATCTCTTTTATTCCATCAATATGCATTTTTTTATTTCTAAATTTATCCATGCTCATAATTTTTTTCTTTGCAGATTTGGCATTGCCAGCAGCAATAAAAAAATTTACATGAGATTCATATATACCTTCACCAACTTCATCATCATAAAAACCTACATGGACCATAAATAACTTCATTTTTATACCTTTTAATAAATAGATTTAATTTATAACTTTTTTGAAATAGCGTAGCAAGAAGGGATATAAAATAAAGCAATCACTGCTGATCCAATAACTCCTCCAGCCATTGCCCAGGCCAATGGTTGAAAAAAAATGCTGGTAATTAATAAGGGCAAGAATCCGCCTATAGTGGTTGCTGATGTGGTGATAACATGACGAGTAGATCTAATAATTACTTCTACAAGATCTTCTTTAGTAATCGATGAGTTAGCATTTGCCTCTTTGATATGGGATAAAACAACAATAGAGTCATTTATGGATAAGCCCGCTAGTCCAATAGCGCCCACTAAACCAATAAATCCAAAATTTGCTTGACCTATTGTTAAGCCTAGAAATGCTAATCCTGTGCACCAAAAAGCGACGCTCAAAATTAAACCTGCCTGCCTGAATGAATTCAATGCTGCAACAAGTGCAACAACTATTAAAACAAAAAATAAAATTGCTGATGAGAAAATATTGGACTGAGATTGACCTCTGGCTTCTGCTTCTCCTCCTACTTCAAAAATATATCCAGGGGGAAGCTCTGCTTCAAAATTTTTTAACTTATCTGCTAAATATTTTTCAGTTTGAGAGGGAAGCAAGTCAGGCCATATCCATGCCGAAACTTGATTTTGCCTTTTGCCCGCATCACGTGAAACAAAATTAGCCTGATTGGTTACCTTGAATTCTCCATAATTTGAAGAATAGTCAAAACCTTCTTGAGAAGGCACAGATAAAA
>JADHNV010000030.1 GCA_016779285.1 SAR86 cluster bacterium | reverse complement strand
AGCCAATGCCTGATTTATCCGTTCTGTGCTTAATTACTTCATCGATGCCAGAAAAAGCTCCGCCACATATAAACAATATATTGGAAGTATCAATCTGAATAAATTCTTGCTGAGGATGCTTTCTACCGCCTTGAGGGGGAATCGAGGCAACCGTCCCTTCAATTAATTTTAGTAAAGCCTGTTGAACCCCTTCTCCAGATACATCTCGAGTGATTGAGGGGTTGTCTGATTTTCTAGCAATCTTATCAATTTCATCAATATAGACAATTCCAAGCGCCGCTTTATCAGGATCATAGTCACATTTTTGCAGGAGTTTCTGGATAATATTTTCAACATCCTCACCAACATAACCCGCTTCTGTCAGTGTTGTTGCATCTGCTATGGTGAATGGAACATTGAGCACCCTGGCTAAAGTTTGCGCTAAAAGAGTTTTACCACTGCCGGTTGGCCCAAGCAATAAAACATTGCTTTTTTGTAGCTCTATGTCATCTTTATTAGAATTGGATCTGAGTCTTTTATAATGATTGTATACAGCAACTGAGAGGGTTTTTTTTGCTTTTTCTTGACCAATTACATAATCATCCAACTGTTTAAATATCTCTACCGGCGATGGTAAAACATCGAGAACTTCTTCATCCTCTGCTTTGACCTCCTCCTCTATGATGTCATTACAAAGATCAACGCACTCATCGCAGATATACACACTGGGTCCAGCAATAAGCTTGCGAACCTCTTCTTGACCCTTACCGCAGAAGGTGCAAGACAGTTTGTTGTTTTCTTTATTTTCCATTGGTGGTTGGTCTGCTCTCTAATATTTCATCGATTATGCCATAGGCCTTAGCATCTTGAGCATTTAGGAAATTATCTCTATCAGTGTCCTGCTCAACTTTTTTCAAAGTCTTGCCAGTATGCTTTGAAAGTATTTCGTTAACTTTTTGTTTAACTAAACGCATTTCTTTTGCATGAATCTCAAAGTCAGAAGCTTGACCTTGAAAGCCGCCTAAAGGTTGGTGAATCATGATTCTAGAATTGGTTAAAGCGAACCTTTTGCCTTTCGCTCCACCAGCCAGTAAAAGGGAGCCCATGCTTGCAGCCTGTCCGATGCATAAGGTCGAAACCTCTGGAGCAATAAATTGCATGGTGTCATAGATGGCTAACCCCGAGGTAATGATTCCACCCGGAGAATTTATGTAGATACTGATATCTTTCTCAGGATTTTCTGATTCTAAAAATAGAAGCTGAGCAACAACTAAATTAGAAATATAGTCATCAATTGGACCAGATAAAAAAATTATTCTTTCTTTTAAAAGTCGTGAATAAATATCAAAAGCTCTCTCTCCTCGAGGAGTCTGCTCGACAACCATTGGCACCAAGCCAGAATTTATTTTTTCCATAATTTATTTATTTGCCAGTTCTGAAAATTTTATTACCTTCACCTTAGATTTAAGGGCGGAATCTAATTTTTCAATGAGTAGGTTTTCCAAAATAACCATTCTATATTGATCTAACTGCTGAGGTTGACTCTGAATCCATGTTCTATATTGTTCAGCATCTTTGTATTTCTCCGCCTCAGCATCAATAAAAGCATTTAGATCGCTTTCTGTAACTTCAAGTTCATACTTTTGAATTAAGGCTGAAAATAGGAGATCTAATCGAACTCTTTTTTCAGCATTTTCTTTAAAGTCCTCTGCAGGAAAAAGGTCATCTGGAGCATTTTCAGGAGTCTGACCCATACGCATCAATGAATCCTTTCGCATTAATTCTGCCTGTTCATTTACAGTAGCATTGGGGACTTTAAAATCATTGCTTTGCAGAAGTGTTTCATAAATAGATTCCTTGGTAAGAGATTTTTCTTGCTGTGCTATTTCTCCTTCCATGCGTTTTGATATTTCTGCACGAAAGCTTTTTTCGTCAGTTACATCTTCCATGGCAAGTTTTTCAAAAAGCTCTTTATCAATTTCAGCTTTGTGCATCTCTTGCACTTCATGAACTGTAACAAAGAACTCAGTTTCTTGACCAGCTAGATCTTTCTTAAAATAATCTTCAGGAAAGTTTGTTTTAAAAGAAAAACTATCTCCAGATTTTTTTCCAATCAAGCTATCCTCAAACCCTGGAATCATAGATTTTGAACCTAAAACCAGTTTGAAGCCTTTGGATTCATTCCCCTCGAAACCTTCACCATTAATTTTGCCTTCAAAATCAATGACCACTTGATCTTTCTCTTGTGCAACTCTATCTATTTTTTTCCATTCACAATACCTTTCTAAAATATCTTCAATTGCGAGGTCAATGTCTGAATCATCCAAAGTGATTTCAGATTTTTCAAAACTTTTCCAGCGAGAAAGCTTTGGTTTAATTTCAGGAAATACCTCAAACACAGCCGAATAAGAAATTGGCTTAATAGGATCCTCGTTCTCTATGCTAATTGCAGGTGAGGATGCAGGTTTAATTTCCTGCTCTTGAAGCTCTATGGGGTAGCTTTCTTGTATGAGCTCATTTAAAACTTCATAGTGGATAGAATTTCCATATCTTTGTTTAAGCACATCATTAGGCACATGGCCCTTTCTAAATCCATCGAGCTTGGCAGAGGATCTAATCTTGGAAAGTTTGCCGGAATATTTTTTTTCATAATCCTCAACGGGAACCGAAACGGTTAACTTACGCTCAAGATCTTTTAGTTTTTTTATTTTGCTGCTCATGATATTTACATAATTTTTTAATGGGGCGAGCGATGGGGTTCGAACCCACGGCCTCCGGAGCCACAATCCAGCGCTCTAACCAACTGAGCTACGCCCGCCAAGAACGAGACATTATAGATGCAAAAAGCATATAATAATATTTTTTAAGGGGGATATTTTGGCAAATCAAGATTTTTTAAATAGCACCAATAAACTATTTGATCAGGCTCTAAGCTTTACAGATATTTCGCCAGATTTAGCTAAGAGAATCAGGGTCTCTAATTCAACTTATACAATTAATTTTGGCGTCAAACTTAGAGATGAAATACATACCTTTACCGGATGGCGCTCAGTCCACTCAGAGCACTTTGAGCCAGCCAAAGGTGGTATACGATATGACATCAATGCCTCTCAAGAAGAAGTGGAGGCTCTAGCTGCACTTATGACATACAAATGCGCAATTATAGAAGTGCCCTATGGAGGCTCTAAAGGCGCTTTAAAAATTAACCCAAAGGATTGGACCAAAAGTGAAATTGAAAAAATCACCAGAAGGTTTGCTCAAGAACTCATTAAACGTGACTTGATTCACCCGGCACAAAATGTCCCTGCCCCAGATGTTGGCACGAGTGCAAATGAAATGGCTTGGATAGCAGACGAGTATAGACGCATTCATCCTACGGACATTAATGCTTTGGCTTGCGTTACCGGAAAGCCAATAGAAAAAGGTGGCCTGGTAGGAAGATCAGAGGCCACTGGCAGAGGAGTTCAATACATCATAAGAGAATTCTTTCGTCATGAAGATGATTGTAAAAAAGCTGGATTAAAAAATGGTTTAAAAGATAAAAAGATCTCCATACAAGGGTTGGGTAATGTTGGCTATCATGCTGCAAAATTTTTACAAGAAGAAGATGAGTGCCGAATTATTTGTGTCATGGAGCGTAAGGGAGCAATTGTTAATCCAGAAGGTCTGGATATAGAAAAAATTAAACAATATCTCTCTGAGAATGGAACTTTTGAAGGTTGCAGCGAAGGCAAGTTTGAAAGTAACTCATCAGATTGTTTACACATGAAATGTGACATTCTTATTCCAGCAGCTAGAGAAAATGTAATCAATGAAGCAAATGCACATGCAATTAAAGCCAAACTAATTGTTGAGGCCGCGAATGGTCCTATCACCTTTGAAGCAGACGAGATTCTAAATGAGCGCCATGTAACTATCATTCCAGATATTATGGCAAACGCGGGAGGAGTTGCTGTTAGTTACTTCGAATGGATCAGAAACTTAAGGCACATCAGATTTGGCAGACTGGAAAAAAGAAAGAATGCTTTTCAATTTGATACACTCATTTCGGCAATTGAAACCATGACGGGAAAGGATATGCCAGAAAAATTTAAAGAACAGTTTATTGAGGGTGTCAATGAAATTGACTTAGTCAGATCTGGATTAGATGACATGATGTGCGAAGCCTATCAAAAAGTAAGACAGAGCATGATTGAAAATAATATTCCAAATATACGAACTGCAGCATACAAAGTGGCCTTAGATAGAATTGCTACAAGTTATGACTCGATTGGTTTGTAAGACTCTAAGGAAAAATTTTTCCATTATTCTTGATGGGGTCCCAAAGCTCAAACTTTTGCATGGTTTGAACAAATAGATCGCTTTGCTCAAAATAATTTAACAAGGCTATGACTTTGCTAAATTTTTGTGCATAAAACCACTCAGGGTTGGCAATTTTACATTGCCGAATAAATGGAAGGATGGAGATATCCAAAAGACTGACTTTTTTTCCAAAAGCCCATGGATTAGGGTTGAGCTCAAGCTCAAGATTTTCAAGGATCACTTTACATTCTTGTTGATGCTCTAGAGGATCTGCATCATAACGAGATGCATATTTATATCTATCAAGATGATATTTAAATGTTGAATCAAATAGTTCAATTAGCTTTTGAGTTAATAGCTTTTCTGCTTCAGTGAAAATATGCGCATTTGCTGATGGAGATTCCATGGCCCATAAAATAATATCTAAACTTTCATCAATAACTTTTTTGTTAGGCAATTGCATCACTGGGACTGTGCCCTTTAAAGATATTTGCAACATTTGGTCAGGCTTATCTTTGAGTAGAATTTCTCTTAACTCACATTCTTTAGAACCTAATATGATAGCCATGCGAGCACGCATAGCATATGGACATCTCCTGAAACTATAGAGTATCGGTAGGGTCATTTTTTGTTTGGTTGATAAATTGCCCCTATGTGTTTTTCATTGCGAAGCTTAGCCAAATCAACCTGTTTTTGCCTGTCTGCATAGCGTTTTTTTTGAGCAGGAGTTTTGTGGTTAAAGCATTTGGGGCAGCTCACTCCCCTCACATATTCTGGCTCAAGCTTGTCAAGTTCGGTAATAGGCATCCTACAGCCATGACACATATCATAAGAACCAACTTCTAATTTATGATTGAGGGCTACTCGGTCATCAAAGACAAAACATTCCCCCTGCCACATAGAGTCTTCTTCATCTATTTTTTCCATGTAATTTAAAATTCCGCCATGCAAATGATAAATATTTTTAAAGCCTTTGGCTTTCATCAAAGAAGATGCTTTTTCACAACGAATGCCGCCCGTGCAAAACATAGCTACTTTTTTATTTTTATCAATTCCAGAGGATTCAAGATCCTCAAGCCACTCGGGGAATTCCCGAAAATTTGTGGTTTTTGGTTGAATGGATTTTTCAAAAGTACCGATCGAAACCTCATATGTATTTCTTGTATCTAAAACCAAGACATCCTCCTGAGAAATTAAATGGTTCCAGTCTTCGGGTTCAACATATTCACCTACAATTTTTGATGGATCTGCCAAGCTATTACCAATGCTAACTATTTCATTTTTTAATTTAACTTTTAATCGAGGAAATGGATCGTCATCACAAAAGGAGATTTTATAATTCTGAGGTGCATAAAGACCTTGAGATTGAAGAAAAGTTTTAAAGTTATCTATTCCTTTTTCGCTTCCTGCAACAGTTCCATTGACTCCCTCTTGAGCTATGAGCACTGTACCCTTGATCTCTTCTTCTTGAAGAAATTTAGTGAATACTATTTGCAACTTCTCCAAACTTGTTAATTCTGCAAAAGCGTAGAAAGCCGCAACTTTAAAACATTTTGTACTCATGTGCCTGATTCGATAAATTTTTTATATACAATTTGTTCATATATCGATGAAAAAGAAAACTAAAAATAGAATTTACACATTCACAATATCATTATTCATATTTTACTATATGTTCGGTCGATACTTTTAGCTTCAGGTTGGCGTATCTCTTGCCGCAGACTAGCAACCAAAAAATGGCGCGCCTGAAGAGATTCGAACTCCTGACCCACGGTTTAGAAAACCGTTGCTCTATCCAGCTGAGCTACAGGCGCACTGGTCGGGGTAGTAAGATTCGAACTTACGACCACTCGCTCCCAAAGCGAGTGCGCTACCAGACTGCGCTATACCCCGAGACGAGTGATCTTAAAGTTTTAAGGTTAAATAATCAATCTCCATTGCATAAAAATTTAATGATGGGAAAATGCATACATGCCATCAAAAATTTTAGACGGAAAGGCGCTTGCTCAATTAGCTGAAGAAGATATAAAAGTTCATGTCTCCAACTTAAAGGAAAAGGGTATCACCCCTACACTGGCAACTATTTTAGTGGGTTTGGATCCTGCCTCAGCAACTTATGTAAAAATGAAACAAAATGCCTGTGCCAGACTCGGCATGGATTCAATTGCAGTTGAGCTCAGCAAAGATGCAACCACTCAAGAGCTACTAAACACCATTGAAAAACTTAACAGTGATAGTAGTGTGCATGGCATCTTGTTACAGCATCCAGTGCCATCGCAAATTAATGAACGCCAATGCTTTGATGCAATAAGTGTTGAGAAAGATGTTGATGGAGTAACTTGCATAGGATTCGGTCAAATGACAATGGGGGAAGAAGCGTTTGGCTCATGCACTCCTGCTGGAATCATGCGAATTCTTGAGCATTATAAAATTGAAATTTCTGGTAAAAATGCTGTTGTGGTTGGTAGAAGCCCAATCCTAGGAAAGCCCATGGCTATGATGCTGCTCAATGCAAATGCTAGTGTAACAATCTGTCACTCAAGAACTGCAAACCTGCAAGAGCATATTCAAAACGCTGATATTTTAGTTGGAGCAGTTGGAGTGCCACGCTTAATACAAAAAGACTGGATTAAAAATGGAGCTGTGGTGATAGATGCTGGCTATCATCCGGCAGAAAAATGCGGTGACATAGACCTTGCAGATATTGATTCGGTTGCCTCTGCTCATACTCCGGTTCCCGGAGGAGTTGGTCCCATGACAATCAATACTTTAATTCTTAACACCTTGTTGGCTGCGCAAAAATCTATTTAGCATGTCTCAGCTCCCACTCATTGTTGGATACGGTGGCATTAGCGCAGCGGGGAGATCCATCTTTGATTTATCTCACCAAAGAATTTTGTTCGATAGCATAAATGCTGTAAATCAAAATGAGGTTTTACAAAGTCTGGGTAATCTCATGGGCACTAGAGATAGAGAAACCATCTTAAACAAAACTTTAATTAGAACCATCGATGATGATTTTTTTAATGATCATAATTATAGATCTCCTGCACTGCCTACTTTGGCTGGCGGACAACTACCTTCGGGCTTCAATCCTGCAAAAACCTATAATTCAAGACAGCACCCTAGAGGTTTAGCAATGACTGTTTTTGGTTTATCGGATGCCGTGATCAGCCTCGGGGTTGATTGGGATGAAATCTTAACAAAAGTGCCTCGACAAAAAATTTCATGCATATCAGGTTGCGCTGTTGCTCAGGCTGACAAATATGGAATGGGAGGAATGTTTCAATCCTCCATGGCTGGCTCAAGAGTTACCAGCAAGCATATGGCTATGTCATTAGGTGAAGGCAGCGCAGACTTTGCTCATGCATATGTTTTAGGAAGCATGGGCTCTACGGGCAGTTACACAGGTGCATGTGCAACCTTTCAATACAATCTAAAACTAGGCATATCAATGATCCAGTCAGGCGAATCTCTAATAAGTATTGTGGGCGCAGCAGAATCGGGCATTGTTCCTGAGATATATGAAGCATTTTCTGCTACCAAAGGTTTAGCAGAAGATGAAAATCTGATAAAGCTCCAAGAAAAGCTTGGTGAAGATTTTGACCAACCAAATCATCGAAAAATCTGTAGACCCTTCGGTGACAATATAGGTATGAGCTTAGGCGAGTCAGCTCAATTTGTTGTATTAATGGCTGATGAGTTGGCTGTGGAGCTAGGTTTAAATATTCACGGTGCCGCTTTATCCAGTCATATACACGCAGACGGTTATAAAAAATCAATCTCTGGCCCAGGAGCTGGAAATTATCTAACCGTTGGAAAAGTCTTTAATGAGATTCATGAGCATTTTGGCAAAGAGGCCATGAATAAAATATTTTTTCATGCTCATGGAACTAGCACTCCACAAAATAGAGAAAGTGAGTCTCATATTATCTCTAGCATGGCCAAGGCATTTGGCATTCAATCATTGCCCGTCACTGCTATTAAATCCTACTTAGGCCACTCTTTGGCTGCAGCGGGAGGCGATCAAATGATCAGCTCTCTTGGCAGCTGGAAAAATAATTTGATTCCAGGTATCCACTCTACCCCAAAGCTTGCCGACAATGTATTTACTGAAAATGTAAATTTTTTATTAGAAAACTTAGAGTTTGAGGAAAATAAATTTGATTTTGCTGTTCTAAATGCAAAAGGTTTCGGCGGAAATAATGGCACTGCTTTGATTGCTTCGCCAACCAAAACCATGGAACTACTTCAGACAAAATATTCAGCAAAAAAATTAACAAAATACAATGAGCTAAAACAAAACATAGATGAGCAATTATTAGAAAATAAACAAAAGATCCTGCAGGGAGAAGTAATCTCTAGATACATATTTGGAGAAAATGTAATAGATGGCATGAATGATTTTGAAGTTGAGTCACACCAAATTACCAATAAACTAAACAATGAAAAGTTCAATTTAAAATCAACTTTACCTTACAAAGATTTTCTGAAAGGTTAAAATAAATATGTATAAACTAAAAAAAATTAATTATGGCTGAGATTATTTCAAATTTAGAAAATGCAGATGATTTTGATCAAATCGTTTCACCCTCAGATGAACTGATCAAATCCTTTGAACATATGTTGATAGATATTGGTGAAGATGTAAACAGAGATGGTCTGCTTGATACGCCTAAAAGAGCGGCAGCTGCCTTCAAATTTCTTAATCATGGCTATAAGTTGAGCTTAGATAAAGTAATTAATAATGCTCTCTTTGAATCAGACATAGAGGACATGGTTGTGGTAAGAGATATAGAGTTTTATTCTTTATGTGAACATCACATGTTGCCTTTCAATGGTAGGTGTCACGTTGCCTATATCCCCAATGGTAAAGTCTTAGGGCTTAGTAAAATAGCGAGAGTTGCAGATATGTTTGCTCGCAGATTACAAATTCAAGAGAGGCTGACGCATCAAATTGCAGAAGCTATTACTGAAGTAACTGGATGTAAAGGCTGCGCAGTTGTGATAGAAGCTCAGCACATGTGTATGGTCATGCGCGGGGTACAAAAACAAAATTCTGTGATGAAGACTTCTGCGATGATGGGTGTATTTAGGAATAATCCTGCCACAAGAGCAGAATTCTTCTCATTGCTACCTAATTAATTAAGCTGAATCCTTGTCACTTGAATCTGCGGAATTGAGCTCAACCGCCTCAGCTTCAACCACCTCTTCATCTGCATCTGGCTCGTCTGCCTCAGGCTCAGTGTTTTTAAAGGGCCACGGCTTAGCATTGGTATTAAAACTTAAAAAGTTTAATGAATCATTAAAAAAACCATGGAGCCAGTTATTTGCAGATTGCAATTGGCTATTGGTCTTCGATGTAAATAAGTAAAAAATAAATTGAATAGCAACAAGAAATAGAAGGATGCTTAGAATAAAGTTAATGGCTATGCCATAGATGACCATAAAAAAGAGGCGTTGCCATTTCTTGAGATCTAGTAGTTCGTCTTTATTTATTTCATTCATGATTGCTCCTTATATGTAAATTCTACATCAACTTCGTTGGGATGATCGATCAAATCTTGAATTAATTGATCAGAAGAATTGTCTGAATATAAAATTTTATACAAAGAGTTTACCAATGGCATGGATACATTCATCTTATTGGCTTCATGAAAAACCACTTCAAGAGTTCTTGCACCTTCAGCAACTTGACCAACTCTTTCCTTTGCCTCTATTAAAGATAAATCCATGGCGATTAATTCTCCTAGTTGGAAGTTTCTAGATAACCGCGAAGTGCAAGTTGCCATTAAATCACCCATACCAGCTAAACCCAAAAAGGTAATTGGATTTGCTCCTTTGGCAACAGCAAATCTGCTCATCTCAGCCATGCTTCTTGTAAGAATAAATCCCAAGGCATTTTCCCCAACCAACTTTGCGTGGGCAATTCCACAACAAATAGCATAAATATTTTTTAGAGCTCCAGCTAATTCAACCCCTAGGATATCTTGGCTAGAAAAAACCTTAAAAGTGTTTGATGAAAGCATGGATTTAATTTCAATTGCTACTCTCTCATTTTCTGAGGCTATAACAGTTCCAGCTATCTTCTCCTCAGCTATCTCTTTAGCAAGATTTGGACCACTAAGCACTCCAACTTTATTCCCAATAATATCTCCTAGATGCTGATTAATAATATCTGTCATTGTTCTAAAAGGCCCAGGCTTAATGCCCTTGGTACAAGAAATGACTGCAACAGATGAATTGATTAGCGGTTCTAAGCGAGAAATAACTTCCTCAAAAATAATGCTTGGAGTAGCAACTAAAACATATTCAGCGCTCGAAATAACTGAGGCCAAGTCATCATTGGCAGTAATATTATTTGAGAGCTTTAGGTCTGGATGATAAGTTGCATTTGCTCCTTCAGAATTTATTCTTAGGGCTTGTTCTGCATCACGAACCCACAAGCTAACCTGATAACTATTTGATGCAGCAAAATTAGCCAAAACTGTGCCAAAGCTCCCTCCTCCGAGAACCGCAACATGTTTTTTTTGCATCATTTATCCTAAGTATTTATCTAACTGTCTAAGATATTTAGCTGGATCTTTAGGAGATCCTCCCTCTGCAATAACGGCATAATCAAATAAAAATTCAGCAAAATTAGAAAATTCTTTCCCAGACATATTGCCTAATTTTTTAATGAGTTTATGTTTTAAGTTAACTTCAAAAACAGGCTTAGACTCATTGAAAGTTTGCCCAGATGCTTCAAGGATTCTTTTTAGTTGTGCTCCAGGCTCATCCTTAGATAGAACCAAACAAACGGCAGAATCAACCAAACGAGAGCTTGCAATAACATCAGACACTCTTGCATTTAAAGATTTTTTTATCTTATCAATGATTTCTTGCTTTTCTTTTGTGACTCTTGGTTTTTTGGCACTTTCATCTAATTCTTCCTTGGCAACGTTAACTAACTCTTTGCCTTTAAATTGCATAAGTGTAGACATTAGCCACTCATCAATTCTATCGGTTAAAAGTAAAACCTCTGTCTCTTTGGCTTTCAGATGCTCTATGTGAGGAGAATTTGCCGCGGCTTCATATGTATCAGCAATAGAATAATAGATTTTATTATCATCTCCATTCATGCGCTCAATGTATTGATCCAAGGTGGTATCCACTTTATTTCCTTGAGAAGCTGTGCTTGCAAATAAAAAG
>JADHNV010000029.1 GCA_016779285.1 SAR86 cluster bacterium | reverse complement strand
TAATGGTTTTGGTGGCTTGGCAACATTTTTAATTGCGTGGTCTCAATTCAATGAACCTAGCAACTCAATGTTTCAGCATATCTTAATCATGTTAACAATTTACATTGGAGGCATCACATTCTCTGGTTCCCTTATAGCTTATGGAAAGCTTTCTGAAAAGCTCAAGCTTGGGAAGGGCTCCATGATCACAAATATTTTTATATCATTCTTTTATCTCAGTATGCCGGCTTTAATATATGTTGGGGCTGAGCCTTACATATCAGGGTTTATCCCACAAATACCATCTTATTTTTCAATTTTTTTAGTCCTAACCTTGGTTGCAGGCATTGGTTTTGTTATGCCAATAGGTGGGGGAGATATGCCTGTTGTGATCTCTCTGCTTAATTCCCTTTCAGGAATTGCAGCAGCGTTTGCAGGTCTGCTCCTACTCAACAATGTGCTCATTGTGGCTGGATCATTGGTTGGAGCCAGCGGTCTAATTTTAACCATCATCATGGCCAAGGCTATGAATAGAACTATCACGAATATTCTATTTGTTGGGTACGCATCAGCAAGCCAGGCCAACTCCTCTGAGGAGCAGGGCGAAGTTAAACCCATTACCCCTGATGATGCATACCTAATTCTTGAAAATGCATCCAGCGTCTTGGTGGTTCCCGGTTATGGTATGGCAGTTGCTCAAGCTCAGCATGTTGTTCGAGAAATGGGAGAGCTTTTAGAGGAAAATGGAACAGAGGTAAAATATGGCATTCACCCGGTTGCTGGGAGAATGCCTGGTCATATGAATGTTCTTCTGGCAGAAGCAAATGTGTCATATGATTTGCTTGCTGAGCCTGACGATGTAAATCCATCCATGGATACCATAGATGTTGCCATAGTTATTGGTGCTAATGATGTTGTTAACCCCTCTGCAACTGAAGAAGAAGGCAGCCCAATATATGGAATGCCAATTATTGAAGTCCACAATGCTAAAACAGTTTTTGTTCTAAAAAGATCTATGTCTTCAGGATTTGCTGGAGTTCAAAATCCATTATTTTTTAAAGAAAATACTCGAATGTTATTTGGCGATGCAAAGGAATCAATCGGCCAAATTGTTGCTGAATTTAAAGACTAAAATCACTCCGAAGTATGTTAAAATTTACCCCTAACTAGGGGAATTTCCCGCGCATAGAAATTAATGCTTCAAGGGCTAAAAAATGACTGATTTTGCAAAACAAATCTTACCAATAAACATTGAAGATGAGCTAAAAACCTCATACTTGAGTTACGCAATGAGCGTTATTCACGGAAGAGCCTTGCCAGATGTGAGGGATGGTCTCAAACCAGTCCATAGAAGAATTTTATATGCTCAACATGTTCTAAGAAATACCTACAGACAACCTTACAAAAAATCAGCCAGAGTGGTTGGAGATGTAATTGGTAAATATCATCCGCATGGTGATTCAGCTGTGTATGAAGCAATGGTGAGAATGGCGCAAGACTTCTCCATGAGATATACCCTAGTTGAGGGGCAGGGTAATTTTGGTTCAATAGATGGAGACTCTCCAGCTGCAATGCGTTATACAGAAGTGAGGATGGCAAAAATTACAGATATGATCCTCAATGACATTGAGAAAGAAACAGTAAGCTATTCTCCTAACTATGATGGCACGGAGCAAATTCCAGATGTGATGCCAACAAGGATTCCAGCACTGCTGGTTAATGGCTCGTCAGGCATTGCTGTTGGAATGGCAACAAATGTACCTCCCCACAATCTCACAGAAGTGTTAAATGGCTGTTTGCTGTTATTGGATAATCCCAAAGCTAGCATAGATGACATTATGCAAATTATTACTGGCCCTGACTTCCCAACTGGTGGCACCATCGATGGAAGAATTGGTATTTATGAAGGCTACAAAACCGGAAGAGGGATTATTCATGTTCGCGCTAAAACTTCAGTAGAAGAAGATAAATCTGGCAAGAGCTCCTTAATCATCAATGAAATACCCTACATGGTAAATAAAGCAAAGATGCTTGAAAGAATTGCTGAGATGGTTAAGGAGAAGAAAATCGATGGTATAAGCGAAATTAGAGATGAGTCTGATAAGGATGGCCTAAGAGTTGTCATTGAGGTGAAGCGAGGAGAATCTGTAGAAGTCCTAGAGAATAATTTATTTGCCCAATCGCAATTAGAACAGTCCTTTGGAATTAATTTTACCGTCCTAGTCGATGGTCAGCCACGTGTATTAAATATCAAAGAGATCCTTCAAGAATTTATTAAACATAGAAAAGATGTCGTTACCAAGAGAACAAAATTTGATCTAAGAAAAGCCAAAGAAAGAGGCCACATAGTGGAAGGGTTAATGGTTGCAATAGCAAACATTGATGACATTATAAAAATAATCAAAAAATCTAAAGATACTAAAATTGCTGCAGCTGAATTATGTAAAAAATCTTGGAAAGCTGGTCCAATTGAAGCAATTCTTAAAAAAGCTGGCAAAGATGCTTGTCGCCCAAAAGGTCTTTCATCCGAATATGGCATCAAAGGTAAAAACTATAAACTATCGCCAGATCAAGCAAAGTCTATACTTGAATTAAGGCTTGGAAGACTGACCGGTTTAGAACAAGATAATCTTTCCGCAGAATTCCATGAAATTCTCGAGGTAATTCTAGAACTCCAAAAAATCCTTGATGACAAAGAAACACTCTTGCAGTTAATCAAAGATGAGTTAATAGAAGTTAGAGAAAATTTTGGAGATGAAAGAAAAACAGATATTAATGATACTCGTCACGATATTTCAAACGAGGACTTGATTCCAGAGGAGACAAGGGTCTTAACTTTATCTAGAAGTGGCTACGCTAAAACTCAACCTCTTGGTGAATACAGGGAGCAACGAAGAGGGGGTGTGGGGAAGGCTGGTGCATCAGTTAAGGAAGAAGACATCATTCAAAACCTCTATGTTCTGAGCTCCCATAGTCAGCTGCTTTGTTTTACTACAAAAGGAAAAGTATTTTGGTTAAAAGTCTATGAGATTCCTGTGGCGAGCAGAACCTCTAAAGGCAGGCCTCTCGTCAATATGCTAAAGCTAGATGATGATGAGAAAGTAACTCAGATCTTACCTGTAGATGAATTTTCAGATGATAAGTTTATCTTTATGGCAACTAGAAATGGAGTGGTGAAAAAAACAAACCTAAATCTATTTCATAAAAAATATAAATCTGGGATTAAGGCAATTAAATTGGATGATGATGATAAGTTAGTTGGAACAGTTATTACTAATGGTGATAATGATATTTTGCTTTCATCTTATTCGGGCAAATTAATCAGATTTCATGAATCTAAGGTTCGTCCAATGGGCAGAACTGCAAGAGGTGTTAAAGGAATAGCATTAAAAGATGGCATGAAAGTTATTTCTTTGATGATTGGTGATCCTTCCAAAACCATCTTGTGTTTATCTGAAAATGGTTTTGGAAAGAGAACAAAGCTTGATGACTTTCCATCATATAATCGAGGTGGACAAGGGGTTATCGCATTAAAAACAAGCGAAAGGAATGGAAATATGGTTTCCGCTGTTGCGGTCGATGAGAATGATGGAATTATGTTAATTAGCGATAAAGGAACACTAATAAGAACAGCCATCAGTCAAATACCTACTCTTGGTAGAAATACTCAGGGGGTAAAGGTTATAACTCCTAAAGACGGTGAAAAATTAATAGAAGGCGTTAGAATCCCTCCGGAAGAAGAGGAGGAATAATGAGAAAATGGAATTTTTCTGCAGGTCCTGCTGCTATTCCTGAGGTTGTGTTAAAAGAAGCTCAGGCTGAAATGCTTGAATGGAAAGGTTCAGGCATGTCAGTCATGGAAATGAGCCATCGATCTTCAGATTATATTGATATTGCAAACAGAGCTCGGCAGGATCTAATTGATTTGCTGAATATCCCAAGTGATTATCAGGTTCTTTTTCTTCAAGGTGGTGCAACTCTTCAGTTCTCTATGTTGCCAATGAATTTTGGTTTCAAAGGAATTGCTGATTATGTTCTATCTGGCAGTTGGTCAAAAAAAGCTATTAATGAGGCTTCAAAAATAACCAACATTAATATTGTTGCTAGTTCGGAGTCATCTAATTTTGATCATGTGCCCAATGAAGAGACTTGGAAGTGCTCTGAAAACTCAGCCTACCTCCATTATGTTGCTAATGAAACAATTCAAGGCAATGCATTGCATGCCCCTCCATCTACAAAAGCACCATTAATAGCAGATATGTCATCCGTGATCTTGAGTGAGCCAATTGATGTTTCAAGATTTTCGATGATTTATGCTGGTGCTCAAAAAAATATCGGCCCAGCCGGATTAACTATATGTATCATTAAGAATGATTTCTTAAAAGACGCCTCAACTGATTTACCAGGCATGTTGCAATATGCAAAACATGCTGATGCAGAATCTATGTTTAATACACCTCCAACCTTTGCATGGTATTTATCTGGGAAGGTCTTTGCTTGGTTGAAGGGTCAAGGAGGCTTAGAATCTATCGGTGAGATTAATAATCTCAAAGCTCAGCGGCTGTATGATTTTATTGATGAGTCAGATCTTTATTCAAATCCTGTTTTTGAGGAAAACAGATCCATCATGAATATCCCTTTTCTACTTGCTGACCCTGAACTTGATGCTGAGTTCTTGCATGATGCAGAAAATGCAGGTTTACTTAATCTAAAAGGGCACAGATCGGTTGGTGGCATGAGAGCAAGTATTTATAACGCTGTTCCAATTGAGGCTGTGGATGCGTTGATTAATTTCATGGGAGATTTCCAATCTAAGCACGGGTAAAGTTGTGAATAAGAATAAAATTAAACCTATTAGGCAAAAAATTGATGATTTAGATCATCAAATTTTAAAGCTCATTCAAAAAAGAGGTTCTTTGGCTCAAAAAATAGGACACCTCAAAAGTTTAGTTAACGCAAATGCTTCATTCTATAAACCTGGGAGAGAAGCTGAGGTTATAAGAAATATTTCAAAGCTTCACGATGGCCCAATTTCTGATCAAAATATCAAACATATCTTTAAAGAAATTATTTCCTCATGCTTATCCTTGGAGGAAGAATTAACCATTGCATATTTAGGTCCTGAGGGCACCCATTCAGAAGGAGCAGTGATTCAACATTTTGGCTCCTCGCCAAAAAGATCACCTAGAGTAACAATAGAGGATGTTTTTCACCAAGTAAGAACTGGTTCAGCTAGTTTTGGCGTTGTGCCAGTAGAAAATTCCTCTGAAGGCGTTGTGAATGCAACTTTAAATTCTTTAGCAGATGAAGACATTAAAATTTGTGGTGAAACTTATCTTCCTATTCATCATCAATTAGCTTCTGCTAGAAAATTTAAACTAGCTGATGCTCAAATTGTTGCATCTCATCCCCAAGCCCTTGGTCAATGCAGCAAGTGGCTGGATTCAAATCTGCCCAATGCAAAAAGGGAAGCAACATCAAGTACAGCAGAAGCTGCCAAACTTTCAAAGGCGCATTCAAAAACTTTATGCATAGTAAGTTCGCTAGCCATTAAAAAATATAAGCTTCATCATTACCAAAAGAATATTGAAGATTTTTCAGGCAACAACACAAGATTTTTAGTAATTGGTAATATTGAAATAGAGCAAACCAAAAACGATAAAACTTCTTTCTTAATTCAAACAGACAATCAGCCAGGGGCTTTAATTAAAATTCTTGAGCCCTTTAACAAAAGAAAAATTAATTTAGAGAGGATTGAGACACGCCCATCAAGAGAATCATCGAATGCGCATAATTTTTTTATAGATAGTAGTGGTCATTATAAGGACGCAAAGCTTAAGCAAATTATTAGCGATCTTACAAAATTGGGAGCCTTTGTTCGTATTCTTGGTTCATATCCTTCAGATTCATGAGCTCTGAAATTCTTAAAAACCTTAACCCTGGAGTAGCAGATCTCCACCCATATGAGCCTGGTCGCTCAATTGATGAGGTCATTGCAGAATTTGGTCTTAAGGATGTGGTCAAATTAGCAAGTAATGAAAATCCCCTTGGAGCTTCCCCCAAAGCTATCTCTATTATTGAAGGACTTAAAAGTGATTTGCATTTATACCCAGATGGTAATGGCACAAAGCTTAAGTCAGAGATTGCCAGTCATGAAAAGGTTCTGCCCGCTAATATTATTATAGGCAATGGCTCCAATGAGATTTTAGAATTAGTTGCGCGAGCTTTTTTGAATCCTAACACCACATCTGTTGCTTCTAAGCATGCATTTGCAGTGTATAAAATAGTTACTCAATCTGCTGGAGCATCACTGATAGAGGTTCCAACATATAACTGGGGCCATGACTTAAAATCATTTCATGAATATGTTGATAGCAGCACCAGGGTCATTTTCATTGCTAATCCAAATAATCCAACGGGTACTTACAATAGTCATGAAGAAGTTCAGTCTTTACTTGAAAGAGTTCCTGCTTCAGTATTAGTAGTATTAGATTGCGCATATTTTGAATACGTAACGAAAGAAGACTACGTAAAACCAATTGATCTCCTCAATCGTTTTGATAATTTATTGATCACAAAATCATTTTCTAAAATTCACGGCCTAGCTAGCATTCGAGTTGGGTATGGCATTGGTAATGCTTCATTAATTGAGGCTCTCAATCGAATCAGGCAACCTTTTAATGTAAATGCTTTAGCTCAGTTAATGGCTTGTGAGGCACTCAATGATCATGAGCATACCAAACAGAGCATAGATCTTAATACGCAACAATATGATTTTCTTTTAGATAAATTAACCAAACTTGGACTTGAATGCATTCCATCAGTTGGGAACTTCATTACTTTTAAGGGAAACTTTAATGGCAAAGAAATGTTTACTAACTTGATGAAAAAAGGAGTGATTGTAAGACCAGTTGATTTGTATGACATGCAAGATTTCATAAGAGTCACGATTGGGACGGCGGATGAAAATATAAAATTTATTAGCGCATTAGAAGAGCTTTTATGAAAATTATTATTGTCGGTCTGGGTTTGATTGGAGGATCAATCGCTAAAACTTTATCCACTTCTTCAAGTTATCAGATACTAGCTTTAGATTCTAATAAAAATAGCATCAACAATGCATTAGACAACCAATCAATTCATGGCTCACTGTCTTCTCTTGATGATCTGCGAGCTGATGAGTATGAAGATTCATTGGTAATTATTGCAACTCCCCCGGCTGTCACTGCTGATGTCCTAAGATCTTTAAATTTTTTATTTAATTCTTCCATCACGATTACCGACACAACAAGCACTAAAAGTTTTTTAAATAATATTTTGCAAGAATTTAATTTTCCTACCAATGTTATCTTCTCTCATCCTGTGGCAGGCTCCCATCTTTCAGGTGAAAACAACTCAACTCCAGAGCTGTTTAATGGAAAATCTACTATCCTATCTCATCATAACTCTGTGCTGCCTATGCATATAGATCGAGTTGCAAATTTATGGGGTGCGCTTGGGTCAAAAATCACAGTGCTGGATTCTGACTTGCATGATCAGATATTTGCATATTCCAGTCATCTTCCTCATGTTGTTGCCTACGCATTATTGAATACTCTTAAAGAGGTCGATGAAGATGATCTATCAGTTTTTTCAGGTGGAGGTCTTGGAGAATTTTTAAGACTGGTATCATCTTCTCCAGAAATGTGGACAGATATTTTTTTAACAAATCAAAAGAATATTTCCATAGCAATAGATGGGCTTATAAGAAACTTAGTTACTTTTAAGGATAAGATTGAAGGCAATCCTGAGTCTCTCCAAGCCCTATTAAATGAGTTAAAAGATTACAAGGAATCAAACTATTGAATCTAACTACGCCAATTAATTGTCAGGTTAAGGGAACGGTTCAATGTCCTGGAGATAAATCTATCTCGCAGAGAGTTCTGATGATTGGAGCTTTTATGAATCAAGACATGAAAGTTGATGGTTTCTTGCATGGTGAAGATCCAATCTCAACCATGAATGCTCTTAATCAAATTGGAGCTGCCATCACCGTTAATGATAATGGCTCAGTTCAAATACCAAAAAGAGACTTTATTTTTTGCAATTGCGATGAGCCTCTCGATCTTGGTAATTCAGGCACTGGTTTGCGACTCATGCTGGGTTTTACCTCTGGCCTAGGGTTAAATCTTTCTTTTTGTGGGGATGAGTCGCTGTCCTCTCGACCGATGGATAGAGTGCTTAATCCTTTAACTGAAATGGGCGCTGATATTAACTCATCAAATGGCAAGCTACCCATTAAAATATCATCATCAAAGCTTACAAAGAAGTATTCATATGAGCTGCCGGTTGCAAGCGCTCAGGTTAAATCAAGCATCTTATTAGCTGGCCTCGCTTCTGGTTCTGTAGTTGAAATTATTGAACCCGTTCAAACAAGAGACCATACAGAAAGAATGTTAAAAAACTTTGGAGCAAATATAGAGATTGCTAAAAAAGATGGAAAAAATATTATTCGACTTGGGTCATCAAATCACTTGAGTGCTAAAAACTATACAGTGGTAGGAGATATTTCTTCAGCTGCTTTTTTAATAGTTGCTGCTTTGATAAGTAATTCACCAGGGCTTGAAATTACCAATGTTGGAATGAACCCTTCAAGAACTGGGGTATTAAGAGCTTTGGAAAAAATGGGTGCAAATATTGAGATTAAAAATCAAAGATTAGAGTCAGGAGAGCCTTGTGCCGACTTAGAAGTTAAACAATCAAGATTAAAAGGAGTAGAGCTTTCTGGAGAAATTATTCCAAATATTATCGACGAAATACCCATCATCTCCATTGCAGCTGCTTTTGCAGATGGAAAAACTATCATTTGCGATGCCTCAGAATTAAGAGTTAAGGAATCTGATAGACTAAAAGCTGTTTCAGATGGTTTTGAAACTCTTGGAGTTAAGCATCAAAATTTTGAAGATGGTATGACCATCATGGGAAATCCACATACACTTCAACCAGAAGAACCAATTTTTATTGAATCTCATGGAGATCATAGAATTGCCATGAGTTTTTTGATTGCTGGCCTCAGATGCTCACAATCGATAACCGTAAAGGATTGTAAAAATATTTTTACCTCATTTCCTAATTTTATAGAGCTCATTTCTTCTATAGGATATAAGCTTGAAAAATAATAATATTATTACTATTGATGGCCCATCTGCATCTGGAAAGGGATCCCTTGCAAAAGCATTGGCCAAAGAGCTAGATTTTATTTTGCTTGATAGCGGCTTACTTTATCGAGCTTATTCTTATTGTTTTGAGCAAACCCAAACTCACTCAGCTGCCAAGGATCTATTTTCAGATTTAAGGGTAGAAAGCGTTAATCACGAAATGCATGTTTTTGAGAATAATCAGGATATTACTTCAATTCTTAGGCATGAAAATATAGCTAAATCTGCGTCCCAATTAAGTAGTTTGCAAGAAACAAGAGACAATTTAATGAGCTTTCAAAGAGACTTGGCTAGTGACCATGGATTGGTTGCAGATGGCAGAGATATGGGAACAGTTGTATTTCCTGATGCTGGAACAAAAATTTTTTTAGTTGCTGATGCTGAAGTAAGAGCGCAGAGGCGCTTTTATGAGTTGCAGAATGCTGGTCAAGGCGTTAATATGCGCGATCTAATTGAAGATATTAGATTGCGAGACGAGGCAGATAAGGCGAGAAAAATCTCCCCTTTAAAGCCAGCAGATGATTCAATAGAAGTGAACTCATCAAATCTAACTCCTCAAGAAGTATTAGAAATAGTATTAAAAATTTATAAAGAAAATACCAAGGAAGTATAAAAAATATGTCAGAAAGTTTTGCTGCACTATTAGATGAAAGTCTAAGCACACTTGAAATGCAACCCGGCTCTATTGTCACTGGAGTCGTACTAGATGTTGATAAGGAATGGGTGACAGTCCATGTTGGATTGAAATCAGAGGGCGTTATCTCTTTAGATGAGTTTAGAAATAATGATGGGTCAGTTGAAATTGAATCTGGCGACGAGGTACAAGTTGCTCTAGAGGCAGTTGAGGATGGTTATGGAGAAACTAGGATCTCTAGAGAAAAAGCTAGAAAAATTGGTACATGGAAAAAGCTTGAAGAAGCTTTGGAGACAGGGGAGTTTGTTGAAGGCAAGGTTCTCACTAGAGTTAAGGGTGGATTTTCAGTAGAAGTTGATGTTGTTAAGGCATTTCTACCTGGCTCACTTGTAGATATCAGGCCTGTCAAAGAAGCGCCTGAACTTGAGAATACTGTGCAAGAATTTAAAGTCATTAAATTAGATTACAAAAGAAACAATGTTGTTTTATCAAGAAAAGCTGTTTTAGAAAAAATCAATTCTGCTGAAAAAGTTGAGCTACTCAAAAATCTTGATGAAGGTCAAATTGTTAAGGGTGTAGTCAAAAATTTAACTGATTATGGTGCATTTGTTGATTTAGGTGGCCTTGATGGCTTGCTTCACATTACAGATATTTCATGGTCAAGAGTTACAAACCCTTCAGAAGTTTTAAGTCTTGGTCAAGAAATTGATGTAAAAATTCTTAGTTTTGATAAAGAAAAACTCCGAGTTTCCTTAGGCCTAAAGCAGATTCAAAATGATCCATGGGAAACTATAGAAGGTAAATATTCTGTTGGTGGAGTTTATGAAGCTACAGTTTCAAACCTTACAGACTATGGATGCTTTGCAGAGCTTGAGCAAGGAGTTGAAGGCTTAATTCATCTCTCAGAGCTAGATTGGACTAATAAGAACATTCATCCATCAAAAGTTGTGGATTTGGAAGAAAAGATTAAAGTCATGGTTTTAGAGATAGATCATGAAAAGAGAAGGATTTCTCTTGGTTTAAAACAAACCAAAGCCAATCCTTGGACGGAGTTTGCTAACAAATATGGATTAGGTGATTCTGTTGAAGGGAGCATTAAATCTGTTACTGATTTTGGTATTTTTGTTGGCCTAGAAGGCGACATAGACGGCTTAATACACCTTTCCGATATTACTGAAGATGAAAATCCTGCAGAAGCTATGGAAAATTACAAGAAGGGCGACAAGCTCTCATGCATTATCTTTGGAATTGATGCAGAAAGAGAAAGAATTTCACTCAAGCTAAGTGCTTAATTTTTTAAAATACTTTAAAAAAAGAAAAATATTGATCGAACTAACTAATTGCCCAGGTGGTGGAATTGGTAGACACAAGGGACTTAAAATCCCTCGAAGGCAACTTCGTGCCGGTTCAAGTCCGGCTCTGGGCACCATCATCTCTTTTTCTGCATGATCAAATTTCTTAACTTAAGCACTGATCAACCCTACCTATTTTTTCAATCACTTTATGAGTCAGCATTGGAAAATGGTCAAAAAGGCATAGAGGCTATTTCTGTGTCGTCATATGATAAGGCAGCAAGTGAAGTAGAAGCCAGGTATGTCAATCTAAAGTATATCGTTAATAATGAATGGATATTTTTTTCAAATTATCAATCTCCAAAAGCTAGTCAGTTTGAATCTCACAATCAGGTTTCCGTTCTGATTTATTGGGCAAGCATTAATACTCAAATTAGGATGAAAGCAAGAATCTTTAAGACTTCTGCTAAGTTTTCAGATGATCACTTTAATAGCAGGACCAAAGAAAAAAATGACTTAGCTATTAGCTCTAATCAGACTCAGCCCATTGAT
>JADHNV010000028.1 GCA_016779285.1 SAR86 cluster bacterium | reverse complement strand
AATGGGTCGTAAATGCTATCGGTAAGATTTAGAACAGATTGATCTTTGGTTTTTGGCCATGAATAAGAGAGTTTACCGATAAAATCAAAATTAACTTTATTATCCTTTGTAAAAATAACATCCCCAATACCCTCTACAGCTGTACCAGGAAGCCAGGCAGCTATGAAAGCATCAGAAGCATTTAAATATCTGTTAACAACCAGAGGTCTGCCAGATAAAAAGATGCTGATGGTTGGGATGTCCTGAGCATTGATTGCTTCAAGCAACGGTAAAAATGATGGGTCAGTTACTCCAAAGGAAACATCTTTGAGGTCTCCAAGCATTTCTGCGTATGGCTCCTCACCAAAAACACCTATTACAATATCTGGATCTTTTGTAAATTTTCCATTTTTTGAAAATTCAACTGAGCCGCCAGAAGAAGTAATTGCCTGAGCCAAGGCTTCATAGATTGAGTGAACATTTACAAAGTCGCTATTTAAGTTTTCTCTACCCTGCCATGTGATAGTCCAACCACCTGTTTGTGAAGAAATTTTATTGGCAGCATCTCCGATGATGCCGATGTGCTGTTTGGGATTTAAGGGAAGAACATTGTTATTATTTTTTAACAAAACCAGTGACTCTCTGACGGCTTGCCGAGCTAAAGCAATATGATCAGGATGACCTAAGTAATTTGTTGAAAACTCATGAGGCATTCTTCCATTGAACAATCCAAGCCTAGATTTCACTGTCAAAATATTTCTCACAGCCTCATCGAGCCTTGCCTCAGGTATTTCTCCTGATTTCACTTGTCTGATAGTATTTCTAAGAAGATCTTTCCAGTTCTCAGGGACCATAAACATGTCTACACCAGCATTAAATGACTGAGAGCATTTTGCGTTTGAGCAACCTTCTACTTGCCCATGACCATTCCAGTCACCAACTACAAAGCCATCAAATTCCATATCATTTTTTAAAATATCAGTGAGTAATTTTTTATAACCATGTATTTTTTGACCATTCCAAGAATTAAAACTTGCCATGACTGTTTGGGCACAAGCGTCCAAGGCATCAAAATAAGGATATCCATGCAGCTCTCTCAAACCTTGCTCTGAAATCCTTGTATTGCCTTGGTCAATACCTTCATAAGTACCACCGTCCCCCATAAAATGTTTGGCTGTTGCAATCACATGATTGTTATCTAGAAAAGTATCTCCCTCACCTTGAAGCCCAAGAATGAATGCTTTGCCTAACTTTGAAACAAGAAGAGGATCCTCTGAAAAGCCTTCATAAGTTCTGCCCCAGCGATCATCTTGTGGCACTGCGATGGTAGGTGCAAACGTCCAAGCCACACCTGTAGATAAGACTTCTAAAGCAATAACTTCACCGATATTTTTTATCAAAGCCTCATTTCGGGTGGCGCCCAGGCCTATATTATGGGGAAATAAAGTTGCTCCGATAACATTGTTATGACCATGGACAGCATCCGTGCCCCATAGAACAGGAACTTTAATCCCCTTATAAGTTGGAGAAGCATCATAAAATTCTTTACTTAACTTCTTCCAATCATCAACCGAGCTATACTTATCTCCATTGGGAGCAGTATTGCCGCCATTAAGAACAGAGCCAATTTTAAATTTTTTTACATCTTCAGGTGAAATAAAGTCTAAGTCTCCCTGAATTACTTGACCAACTTTCTCCTCAATTGTCATTCCTTCAATTAACTGATCTATCAGATCGGAATTATCAAAATTTTTATACTCACAAGAATTCGATCTTGTCCAATCTACTTGCCCGTATATAGCTGATGCATGAAATAACGAAATGATTAATAAAAAATTTTTCATAGTATTCTCCTTATTTAAAATCTATATCTGAAAATTCAATTTTAGTTTTCTGTTGAGTTAACAAATAATGCAGAGGTAATTTATTATCATTGAACGCTCTTTCAACGATATTTCTTTTCTCTGCATTTGGAACTAATAAAATACATCTCCTAGCATCAAGGAGCATGGATAAGTTCATAGACAATCTTTTGTAACTCGGTGAGCCCAGATTCTCCTGCGAGATTATGATAGCTGGTGAAGCATTAACGTCAAAGGCTTGATTATTTTCTATTTGAGCTGGAAACAATGAAGCAAAATGCCCATCACTACCCAGCCCAAGAAGCACTATATCAAATGGAGATCTTTCTTCATCTTTATCAATCTCCAGATCTTTTAACGGATAAAATGTAGCTGAGATTGCTTTGTTTTGTAGCAAATAGTGGTTAATTAAATATTCGTTAGAATCAGGATGATCGCTGGAAACAATCCTATCATCGCCTAAAAAAATTGATACTTTAGACCAATCTAAATCTAAAACACTTAAGTTTTTGTAGAGAGATAATGGGCTGCTTCCACCGCATGCAACTAATGAAGCATGGCCATTTGCATTGATGCCTGCAAGCAATGCGTCAGCAATAGATTTAGTTAATTTATCTAAAGTGCAATCTTTCAAAACTATTTGAGATTTTGGCTAATTTTATTAAAAAAATTTAGGCTTCCATGCAGACATGTCATCTCTTGATTAATTAAAGCTATAGGCATTTGCTCAAGAACATCAGCATGCATGGATTTTCTACTAATCAAGAAATTTTTCATAAACGAATCAACGTCAAGATATTCTTGTAAAGAGCGCAATAAACCTCCAGCGAGAAATATTCCTCTACCTGGCATGTAAGCCAACGCAAGCTCAGAAAGAATTTTAGAAAGAGATAATAAAAAGAAATCTATACTTTTTTTTGAGAAATCATCAGATAGATAGGTAGCTACAATTTCTTCTGGAGATCGATTTGTGCCAGTAAAACAAAAATAAATTTTAGACAAGCCACCCCCCGAAATTAGATCTTCAATAACAGTAAAATCTGCTATGTTTTCATGGCCTAGCTCAAGAATTAATTCTGGAATAGCAAATCTGCTGTTACCAATTTCTGTTGGAAGGACGATGTTATTTTTAATTACCTGTGCTGCGCCTAAACCAGTTCCTGGACCTAAAATTAAAGCTGTGTCGTTGAAAGGATCACCTTTATTAATGAAACTCATTTCATCATTTTTATAAAGTGATAAGCCATGGCCTATTGATTCCCAGTCATTAAGAATATAACAAGAATTAACATTGAATTTATTGAGAATATCCTGCTCATCTACCTCAAAGTCTCTATTTGTCATAGTAATAGAGCCATGAAGTTTGGGGCCTGCAATCGAGAAAACTATGTGTTTAATTGATGGATCTTCATCCAAAAAACCCTGCAACATCTCATCAAAAGCAGATAAGCAGTTAAGGCTCTGCTTGTTAGGATTAATAAGTACATCGGAGCCTATTTCCGCTGAAGCTGTTCTAATATTAGTGCCACCAATGTCTATTAATAAAACTCTGCTATTTAAAAATGCTACCTGAGGATCATTTACCATAGCAAGAAATATGTAATGGTTAAAATTATGCAAATAATCACAGTGCTAGCATTGAATGATCTCTCTGTTTTAAAGCTTATGGTAGATATATCAATTGCTTTTGGTTGATCGGTATACCCTTGAAGCAAAGAGGTTAGGTAGCATGCAAACCCAGAAATTAAAAACACTACTGCCATCCTATGGATAAAGGGATATTCAGGGAAAACAAGAAAAATAAATAAAGATAAAATCAAGGACATGATGGCCGCGACCAGTACACTTAATGTGGTTGCTTTTTTCCAAAACAAAGCAACTAAAAAGATAACTAAAATTCCAGGAGTAAAAAACCCAGTAAAGTTTTGAATATATTGAAATGCAGATTCCATGCTTCCAAGCAAGGGCTGAGCACAAAAAACCGCAACGACTAATGCAATCCAAGCCATATTCCTACCAACGTTCACAAGCTTTTGTTCTGAAGGCTTTGATTTTACAAAGCTTCTGTAGATATCCATGGTAAAAATAGTGCTAACACTATTTGTCATTGATGCAAGTGAGGACACTATTGCAGCAACTAATGCAGCAAATGTTAAGCCCAACAGTCCGTTGGGTAATAGCGACATCATCATGGGGTATGCTTGATCTGATTTTTCTAACGTTGGGTACAGAACAGCAGCGCAGATTCCAGGAAGCACAACTACAAATGGCATCAAAAGCTTGAGATATGCTGCAAACATAACGCCCTTTTGAGCTTCAGGTAATGATTTGGCACCCAAAGCTCGTTGGGTTATATATTGATTAAAACCCCAATATGCAAAATGCGCTATCCACAAGCCTCCGATTAGGACCCAAACACCAGGAAGATCTTTATAAGCTGGATGATCAGCAGACAAAATCATATCAAATTTTTGAGGGAGCAATTGATATACCTGACTTAAACCATTTACTACGCCCGCGCCATCTGATATCTGATTTAATGCAATATATGATACGGACAAACCACCAAAAATTAATAATATCACTTGAATAATATCGGTCATGGCAACTGCCTTAAGACCGCCCCAGAGGGAATATGCTAATGATAGAAAGGCTAAAAGGACTAAACCGTAAAATAAATCTAAGCCTGTCAATGAATTAATAGCCAAGGAACCTAACCATAAGACACTAGTTAGATTTATAAATACATATACTGCCAACCAAAAGAAGGAAAGTACGAGGCTTACCCTTTTATCAAATCTTTGCTCAAGGAACTGAGGCATAGTATAAATTTGTTTTTCAAGAAACAGTGGCAAGAAATACTTGGCCATAACAATCAAAGCGATGGCTGCAGTTAATTCATAGGTTGCTATAGCCATTCCGACAACAAAGCCTTGACCAGACATACCAATAATTTGCTCTGCTGAAATGTTAGCAGCTATCAATGAAGCGCCGATCGCCCACCAAGGCAAGGATCTTCCTGCCAAAAAGTAATCTTCTGCTGTTTTTTCTTCGCCTTGTTGAGATCGAGAAACATATTGAGCTAGAGCAATAATTCCAACACAATAAAAAGCGACAATGAATATATCTAAATTACTGAACAACATTAACTCACCACCCTATTGATATCGTTGTCAAAGAAGATACATTATCGTTAAAATAGTAAAATAAGGCAATAAAATTTAAAAAAGCATGGCAGTTACAATTAAAGACGTATCAAAAGATGCATCAGTTTCTATTAAAACCGTATCAAGAGTTATTAATAACGAGGCAAATGTTGCAGAGCTAACAAAAAATAAAGTCCTAGCATCTGTTAAAAAGCTAGGTTTTAGGCCTAATAAAAGCGCCCAAAGCCTTAGATCAAAAAAATCGTATATGCTTGCATTACTTTACGATAACCCTAATAAATCTTATCTTGCGGATGTACAAAGCGGAATCTTTAATGCATGCAAAAATACCGGTTACAATTTAGTTATTCAAGAATGTAATTATAAATCTAGCAAATTAACAAATGACATCATTCAATTTGTTAAAGATTTTAAAATAGATGGCTTAGTTATAACTCCCCCGCTCAGTGACATGCAAGATTTTCTTAGTAATTTAGAAGCTAGTAAAATTGAGTATGCAGTAATTGCTCCAAGAATCATGAATCCTGATTCACTTTATGTCTCTTCCAATGATTATGAGGCCTCATACAACTTAACCTCAGAAATTATTAATCATCGGCATAGAGATATAGGATTTATAAAAGGTCATCCTAAGCATTCTGCATCTCTCTTGAGATTTAATGGCTTTCTAGCAGCATTAAAAAAACATGGATTGGAACCTAATGAACAATGGATCAAACAAGGTAATTTTAGTTTTGAATCTGGTTTTGATGCAGGGGTTGAGATATTTGAATCTTCTAAAATACCCACGGCTATTTTTGCAAGCAACGATTCAATGGCTGCGGGAATAATGAAATCTGCACAAATGAAAGGAATGGAAGTGCCAAATGATCTATCTTTGACTGGATTTGATGACTCGCCTATAGCACAGCAAATATGGCCAGCCCTAACCACCATCAAGCAACCTGTTCAACAAATGGCAGCTCATGCAGCAAAAATTTTAATTGCTAAATTTGATGGTCTGGTTGATAAAACGAAATCCAAAGAGTTTAAATCTGAGTTGGTTGTTCGTGAATCCTTGAAACTTTTATAAGTTAAAAGATTCCACAATCCCAGCAACAACAAATTCAATTGCTAAAGCGCCTAAAAGTATTCCAAAAATTTTCTGCACCACAATAATAATTGTGGGGCCAACTTTTTTTGAAAGAGTGGCTGAAAGCCACATTGCAAATGCAACTAAGATAATAATTATTAAGATTGGGATAAAATTGATCAATATTTGCACAGGTGTGCTTGAACTTGTTTCTGCAATTAATAAAGCTGTAGTCATTGCCCCTGGCCCAGCAATTAAAGGAATTGCTAATGGAAAAATTGCAAGAGATTGAATTGATTCATCATCCAAAGCCACTTCAGCAGTATGTTGTCGTCTTGACTGCCTTTGTTCTAAGACCATCTGAAATGCAATTGCTATCAAAAATAAACCTCCAATAATTTTAAAGGAACTCATTGATATGCCCATCACATCTAATATTGCCATTCCGAAAAAATAAAAAAGAGATAACACAAAGAAAGAAACTAAAGTTGCCTGAATATAGACCCTCTTTATATCTCTTTTGCTCAATCCTTGTGTGAGACTAGCAAATATAGGTATAAGAGCTACTGGATCAACAGCAACAAACAATAGAATTGTACTTTCTAGTAATTGATCAAACATTTGTATTTATAATTTGAATGGAGTCAGTATGAGATGCTGAGTAAACTCCTGCGATTAAAACAAATTTAAGAGATCGTTTAGCATTCATTGATGAAGCCAAAATTGATTTAATTTTTGAAATTGTGGTCGATTGATTAGTAATTGATTTGAGGAAGTATGGGTTGATTCCTCCATATAAGCTTAATTGATAAAAAGTATTAAGATTATTGGTAAATGAATATATAGGCATTCGAAAAGGTTTAGTGTTTGAAATGACATTTGCTGTTTCACCTGATCTAGTGATAACAATTATTCCATCAGCGCTAACTCTCTTTGCTAAATCCCGAGCTCCTTCTGCAATATTCTGCCAATCTGAACTATCTCGAAGGAATTTTTCATAACCAAGTGTTCTAAATTGCTCGGTTTTTAAAGCAATTTGCTTAAGCATTTTTATACATTGGATAGGATATTTCCCCACACTGGTTTCGCCTGAGAGCATAACAGCATCTGCACCTTCATATATCGCATTTGCCACATCAGTAACTTCAGCCCTGGTAGGAGTTGGATTATTGATCATAGATTCTAATAAATGAGTTGCAACAATTGATCTTGTTCCCCATTTTGCACTTGCATACATGATACGCCTTTGAATGTTTGGAAGATCAGCAAGATTCGTCTCTATTCCAAGATCTCCTCTCGCAACCATAACTATATCTGCTGCCTGGGTTATTTCATGAATATTATCAAGGCCTTCTTGGTTTTCAATCTTGGCAATTATTTTTATTGGTGATTTATTTCTTTTAAGAATAGACCTTAAGGTAAAAATATCCTTAGCAGACCTAACAAAGGACAAGGCAATAAAACTAACCTTGTGCTTGATAGCAAAATTGATGTCTTTTCGATCTTTTTTAGTGATGGAAGGTAAGTCCACCCTGACTCCAGGAAGATTCACATGCCGCTTGCTTCCAAGAGTGCCTCCATCAAGCACTTTGCACCTCAGACTCTGATTATCTTTGGTCAACACTTTAAAATTAAGTAAACCATTGTCGATGCTAATTTTTGATCCTTTGTTCACGCTGTTAATTAAACCTTTGTAATTAATCTTTATTGAAGAAGTTTCCACATCGACATCATCTCTAATTGTTAGGTTGACAATATCACCAGTTTGCAAATTAATATCAGATTTACTGATTCCTGTCCTAATTTCTGGTCCTTGAGTGTCCAATAATATCCCAATAGGCCCATACACACTGGATTGTTGTTTATTAATCTTATTGATAGATTGAATAATATTAATAGCGTCTGCATGTGATGCATGTGACATATTGATTCTTGCAACATTCATGCCTGCGCTATGTAGATCTTTTAAAACATCGTATTTGTTGGTACTTGGTCCAATAGTTGCTATAACTTTAGTTTTAGTAGCTTTCATGTTCGGCATGATACCTCAATAGACATAAAAATGGACACATTGACACCGTTGTCATATATAAGTATATTCTTTGTTAATTGGTTAAATGTAAGCAATTAATATAAGCGGGAAAATGAATTTATTTATCTTTGGTGGTACTGGCGATTTAGCTAAACGGAAATTATTACCTGCACTATATAGACATTTCAAAGCAGAAAGGCTGAGCAAGGATATAAAAATATACGGCATTGGCTCAAAAGAATTGCAGGCCTCTGAGTATCATGAAGAAATAAAAGTTAAGCTTTCTGATAATCTTGATTCTGTGGAGTATGACGCTGCAGTCATAAATGAGTTTATTAAAAAAATTTCCTACATAAAAATTGATTTTAATAAGAAGAATGACTTTGTAAATCTAAAAAAAAACACATCAAATACTGATAGAAATTTATATTATTTGGCTGTCTCTCCCCTATTTTATAAAGTCATTGCTGAAAATTTAAATGATCAGGATATTATTGGTCCCCTATCCTCCATCATAGTTGAGAAGCCGATTGGCAATGATCTTCAGTCGTCCATCGATATAAATGAATCCTTGGCTTTATACTTCAATGAACATCAAATTTTTAGAATTGATCATTATCTAGGTAAAGAAGCTGTTCAGAATCTCCTAGCCTTAAGGTTTGGAAATATCTTATTTGAAAAGATTTGGTCAAATGTTGCAGTTGATCATATTCAAATCACTGTGGCTGAAACTCTTGGTTTAGAAAACAGAGGATCATATTATGATCAGACAGGAGCAATAAAAGATATGCTTCAAAACCATCTGCTGCAGATTTTATGCTTAGTAGCGATGGAACCACCAACAAACATAAATTCAGAATCCATCAGAGATGAAAAATTAAAAGTTCTTCGATCACTTCGTCCATTCAAAACAAACGAAACTGATGAGCATCTGGTTATTGGACAATACAAAGAGGGAGCTATCGATGCAAAAGCAATTACCTCATACCTTGATGAAAACGGTGTAAATCCTAAAAGTCAAACTGAAACTTTTGTTGCCCTAAAGCTTTGGATTGATAATTGGAGATGGTCTGGAGTTCCATTTTTTTTAAGAACCGGCAAAAGAATGGCAGAAAAACGTTCAGAAATAGTCATACAGTTTAAGTCGGTGCCACATAATATATTCGATTCAAACAATAAACAAAAAGACAATCAATTGGTTATAAGGTTGCAGCCTGAGGAAAGTATAAAACTAAAAATAATGATAAAAAAACCCTCAGCATCCGGTTTCAGCTTGCAAGAACTTCCATTAGACCTGTTGTTTGATGATTACTATGAAGATGATCATCTTGATGCGTATGAAAGACTCTTAATGGATATTATTGATAATAAGCCCTCTTTGTTTATGAGAAGAGACGAGGTTGAGAATGCATGGTCATATATTGATCAACTAATCCATTCGATTTCAGAATCAGAAATAAAACTTTCAAAATATAATGCCGGTAGCTGGGGCCCCTCCTCTTCTGATTTATTAATTGCAAGCCATAATGCTAAATGGAATAACGAGGAAGATTAAATGTTAAGCAAAATTGATGCAATAAAATCAAGAGTTCAATCCCGCAGCAAAGAGAGTAGATCAAGATATCTTCGTGAGGTCTCTGAATGGAAAAAGAAATCACCCAACAGACATTCTATGGGATGTTCAAACTTAGCTCATACCTATGCTGCCTGTAACAACAAGCATTCGTCATCTGATCAGAGTATTAAAAAGCTTGTAGGCATAATTACTGCTTATAACGATATGCTATCTGCTCATGCTCCCTTTGAAACCTATCCTTCAACCCTAAAAGAGGAAGGAGAAAGACTTAATCTTCATGTACAAGTTGCTGGAGGAGTGCCCGCAATGTGTGATGGTATTACTCAGGGAGAGCCAGGCATGGAGCTTTCGTTATTTAGCAGAGATACGATTGCCTTAGCAACAGCAATTGGTTTATCGCACAATGTTTTTGATTCAGCAATATGTATGGGTACCTGTGACAAAATTGTGCCTGGACTCTTGATTGGGGCCTTGCAATTCGGACATTTGCCAGTTGTTTTTATGCCAGGTGGCCCAATGTCTACAGGGATTTCAAATGTAAAAAAAACAGAGACAAGACAAGCGTATGCCGCGGGTGAAATACAAAAAATAGATCTACTCAATGTCGAGCAGCAAGCCTATCATTCTGCTGGAACTTGTACATTCTTCGGGACAGCCAATACAAATCAGCTTATTGCAGAGGCAATGGGATTTCAATTACCAGGAGCTGCATTTACACCTACAGAATCTCCAGTCAGGGATCATCTTAATAAAGAATCCTTGAAAGCATTAATGCGATTAATGGATGCAGAAATTGGTATAGGTGAAATGTTAGACATTCAAAATTGGATGAATGCAATCATTGTGCTTCTAGCAAGTGGGGGATCAACGAATCTAGTAATTCATCTAATTGCTATGGCAAGATCTGCTGGCTTCATACTGACCATCGAGGACTTTAATGATTTATCCTCTCTAATACCCCTGCTTTGTCAAATTTATCCCAACGGAACCGCTGATGTGAATGAATTCCATGCAGAAGGTGGTATTGCTAGACTGCTTTCAAATCTGCTTGAAGGAGATTTAATTTATAGTGATATCGAAACAGTTGCAGGCTTTGGCTTAGAGCACTATACAAAGATTCCCTATCTTGATGAAGTGAAGTCTTCATGCCTCCAGTGGAAAGATTTAGATCAAAATGTAAATACCAAAAGCATCTCAAACATCAACAATCCATTTAAATCAAATGGCGGGATCAAGTTTATAGGAGGAGATATTGCTGAAGGGGTGATAAAAGTTTCTGCGCTGAAAGATGAAGATGAAATTATTCATGCTCCTGCGCGAGTTTTTACAAACCAGGAGAGTGTTCTGGAGGCTTTCAATAATGGAGATTTAAACACTGATTTAATAATTGTTTTGCTCGGACAAAGCCCTGAGGTAAATGGGATGCCGGAGCTTCATAAGTTGACCTCCCCAATTAATGTCCTGCAAAAAAAGGGCTACAAAATTGCCTTAATTACCGATGGTCGAATGTCAGGAGCATCAGGCTCTTTTCCAGCTTTAATACATGCAGTAAGCAATAATAATAATTTATATAAAATACATGATGGTGATGAACTGATACTTGACTTAAAAAATGCAGAGCTTTCAGTTCAGAACTGCGATCTTTCAAGTAGAGATAAAATTGAAATACCAGTAAGTAACCAGGGTTTAGGTAGAAGCTTGTTTAGGCTGTTTAGGGATAACGTTAGTTCAGTAAATTCAGGAGCCTCAATTTTCAATGAGTAATAAGAATATAAAACTACCTAAATTTTTACCCACACTATCCATCACATCACTGGATGAAGCCAAGATATTAAATACGATATTAAAATCTGCAAATATTTCCTATGTAGAGCTAACTCTTAGATCTCTTATATCAGTTGAAGCGATAGAATATATTGCAAATCAAGATCACATAAATTTAGGGATCGGTACTGTTTTGAATTTAAATCAATTGCTAAGTTTGCCTATTTCTAAAATTAGATTTGTAGTCTCACCTGGGTTTGTTGAGGAAGTTGCAATTTTTTGCAAGGAAAATAGCATTCAATATATTCCAGGTGTTGAAACTACTACAGAGATTATCAAAGCTCAAAATTCTGGGTATGACTTAGTGAAATTCTTTCCAGCTGAATCTATTGGCAGCACAAATAAGCTTAAGGCTCTCAATAGCGTTTTTCCAAAAATTAATTTTATGTGTACAGGCGGAATTAACCTAGAAAATTATAAAAAATATATTGATCTGCCAAATGTATGCTCATTGGGTGGATCATTTGTTCTACCTAAAGCATTAATTCATGAAAGCAAAATATCCGAAGCAGTAGATTACTTAAATAAACTATAGGCAAAAAAAAACAGAGCTAAGCTCTGTCTTTTCAGTTCGAGATTGGAAGGGGTCTAAAGTGAGAATCTCTTTAGCTCCTTGAAGGTTTTCTCTTGCCTTCTTGGTGGGTCACTAAGCTCTTTTTTATCGT
>JADHNV010000027.1 GCA_016779285.1 SAR86 cluster bacterium | reverse complement strand
AATGAAGCGTTTGCTCCAGTGCCTTTATCTTGGGCTATTGAATTAAAAGCTGATTTAGAAAAATTAAATGTTAATGGTGGCGCTATGGCTCTAGGACATCCTTTAGGGGCCACTGGTGCAAAACTAATGACAACTCTTTTGCATGAACTTGAAAGAAGCAATGGTAAATATGGGTTGCAAGCAATTTGTGAGGGTGGAGGCACTGCTAACGCAACAATTATTGAGAGAATTTAATTAGCTTTCCTTGAAGTGTTCAAAGATAGTTTTAATATCTTCCACTCTTCCAGCAGAGCTCTGACCATTTCTATGTTTTAGTTCTATTTCTTCATTTTCCAGGTATTGCTTGCCAACAACAATGTTAATTGGAACTCCAATTAATTCAGCATCTTTCATTTTAGTTCCATAGCCATCTTTTCTGTCATCGAGTATTACCTCATAACCCATAGATGAAAGTTTGATGTATAAGTCTGTGGCAGCTTTTGCTATTTTTTGATCTTTCTCAAATCCTATTGCAACAATATTCACTTCAAATGGTGCTATGGCTTCTGGCCAAATAATTCCTTTTTCATCATTATTTTGTTCTATTGCCGCAGCGACTAGCCTCGATACACCAATGCCATAACATCCCATAAATAGGTCGGTCGCTTTACCTTCCTGATCGAGAACATTAGCTCGCATTGCCTGTGTGTAAACTCTACCGAGTTGAAAAATGTGACCAACTTCAATCCCTTTTTTAATTTCAATAATACCTTCACCATCTGGGGATGGTTTTCCTTGAAGAGATTCTAAATCTTCGCCATCACTGAGTAAAAGTTCAGTATTAATTGCAAAATCAGAGGAATTACTTACAGCAATTGTGTCCTCTCCATTTTCAGCCAAGACATGAAATTCTTCTGATGTATCGCCACCAATTGCCCCTGAATCTGCTTTAACAATTTTAAACCTTAGGCCTATTCTATCTATAATTTTTTTATATGTTTCTTTCATTAAAAGATATGATTCATTTAATTGACCTTGATTGATATCAAAGCTATAGGAATCTTTCATTAAGAATTCTCTTCCTCTCATAACACCATATCTTGGCCTTATCTCATCCCTAAATTTTGTTTGGATTTGATAAAGATTGAGCGGTAGCTCTTTATAACTTTTAATATTATTTCTAATTAAATCTGTGATCACTTCTTCATGAGTCGGGCCCAGACAAAATTCCCTTTCATGCCTATCTTTAATTCTTAATAGCTCAGGACCCATTTTTTTCCACCTTTCAGTTTCTTCCCATAGATCTTTTGGTTGAACCATTGGCATGAGCACTTCTTGGGCACCAGCATCATTCATTTCTTCTCTTACAATATTTTCAATCTTTCTTAAAACCCTTAAACCAAGAGGTAGCCAAGTGTATATTCCTGATGTAACTTTTCGAATCATCCCAGATCTAAGCATTAGCTGGTGACTAATCACCTCAGCATCTTGGGGTATATCCTTCAAGGTAGGTAAAAAAATTTTAGACCAATACATTTTTTATATATGAATTTTCATTTAGTTTATAATTCTATATTTTTTTAGAGACTTATGCCTATTTATGAATATAAATGCTCCAAATGTGAGCACCAATTTGAAATTATTCAGCGTATTTCAGATATTCCAATTGAAGTTTGCCCTGAGTGTAATCAACCATCAGTAAATAAATTAGTCTCAGCTCCTTCTTTTAGATTAAAAGGTGGTGGCTGGTACGAGACTGATTTTAAAACTGGCTCTAAAAAGAATATAGTAGATACTAAGGATGAAAAACCAAACAAGCCTAAAGAAGAAACTAAAACTACTGATCAATCTAAAAGCAAAAAGCCAGAAAAAAAACCTAAACAAGAGAGATAAAAATGCGTTCACATTATTGCGGAGATATTAACAGTTCAGACATTGGTAGCAATATTGAGATATCTGGATGGGTACACAAACGTAGAGATCATGGTGGAATTATTTTTTTAGATATTCGTGATTTACATGGAATAGTGCAAGTTGTTTTTAATCCTAATTTAAAAGAAATATTTGATGCTGCAGATTCATGTCGAAGTGAATATGTGGTAAATATTAAAGGACTTGTTCGGAAGAGAATTGAAGGTGCTATCAATCCCAAAATGACCACAGGAGAGATAGAGGTTGAAGCAATGAGCTTAAATATTTTTAGTACAGCTGTTACCCCTCAATTTCCTCTAGATGACTACCAAGAAGTTAATGAAGATGTAAGACTTAAACATAGGTTTCTAGATTTAAGGCGACCAGATGTCAACCAGAGATTAGTAAAGAGATCACAGATAACTTCAAAGATAAGATCTATTTTAGAAAACCGTAATTTCCATGAAATTGAAACTCCAATTTTAACCAGAGCCACGCCTGAAGGAGCAAGAGATTACTTAGTTCCAAGCAGAGTCCATCCAGGTGAGTTTTTTGCATTGCCTCAGTCTCCGCAGCTATTTAAACAGTTGCTTATGATTGGTGGGATGGATAAATATTATCAGATTGCAAAATGTTTTAGAGATGAAGATTTGCGTGCAGATAGGCAGCCTGAATTTACTCAGGTTGATATTGAAGCCTCATTTGTTTCTACTGAAGAAATTATTGAGCTTGGTGAAAATTTGATTATCACATTGCTAACTGAATTTACCGACTATCAAAAAAAAGAAGTACCAAGAATTACATATCAAGATTCTATTAAAAAATATGGATGTGATAAGCCTGATTTAAGAATCCCGCTTGAGCTCAATGATATTTCTGAGCTGGTTAAAGATGAGGAGTTTAAGGTATTTTCTAGCCCCGCAAACGATTCTGCTTCTAGAGTAGTGGCCTTAAGGGTTCCTGAAGCAGCATCAATGACAAGAAAACAAATTGATGAGTACACTGATTATGTTGGTAAGTTAGGTGCTAAAGGGCTCGCATATATAAAAGTTGTAGATCTTGATCAAGAAAATGGTCTTCAATCACCAATTCTAAAATTTTTTCAAAAAGAAACTATCGATTCAATTATCTCTTCTTTGGGTGTGCAAAATAATGATATTATTTTTTTCGGAGCAGGAAAAAAAGATACCGTCAATCTTTCCATGAGCTCATTAATAAAGAAACTTGGTGAAGATTTAAATTTAATGACATCCTCATGGGCCCCATGCTGGATTATTGATTTTCCAATGTTTGAAAGAAACAAAGAAAACAATCTTACGTCTTTACATCACCCATTTACATTGCCTGCTGTATCCGTTGAAGAGTTAAAGGCTGATCCAGATAATTCATTGGCATGTGCATATGATTTTGTTTTAAATGGTTATGAGCTAGGAGGTGGATCTTTGAGAGTCTATGAGTCATCAATGCAAAAAGAGATATTTTCTATACTAGGAATTTCTTCTGATGAAGCTAAAGAAAAATTCGGCTTCCTGTTGTCAGCACTCTCATCGGGATGTCCTCCTCATGGAGGAATAGCATTTGGTTTAGATAGAATTGTGATGCTTTTGTCTGATACGACTAATATTCGTGATGTAATCGCTTTTCCAAAAACTCAAAGTGCATCTTGTTTGCTTACTGATGCGCCCGGATTGGTTTCAGATGATCAACTTGAGGAGTTAAATATCAAATCTACTTTTGATAGGGAGCAATAGATGGCTGGACACTCCAAATGGGCAAATATTAAGCATCGTAAAGCACGGCAAGATGCTTCTCGAGGAAAGGTCTGGACTAAGGTTATAAGAGAAATTACTGTTGCTGCTAAGGGAGGTCCTGAGCCCAGCGATAATCCTAGGCTGAGATTAGCCTTGGATAAGGCTAACGCTGCTAATATGCCTAAAGATACAATTAAACGAGCAATCCAAAAAGGTTCTGGTACTGGCGAAATTGGTGCTATTGAGGAACTAACTTTTGAGGGTTATGGGCCGAATGGCGTTGCTATTCTTGTTGAAACCATGACAGATAATAGAAATAGGACTGTTGCAGATGTGAGACATGCTTTTTCAAAATTTGGAGGTAATATGGGTACAGATGGTTCAGTAGCATATCTCTTTAATAAACTTGGGGTGGTGCAAGTTGATTTATCGCATGACGAGGATCAAATTATGGAAATTGCATTAGATGCAGGCGCAGATGACTTTTCCGTTACTGAAGATTATTTTGAAATCGTTTCTACCCCAGCAAATCTCTCTGCTGTAATTGAGGCTTTCAAGGAAAATAACATCGAAACATTGCTGGCTGAAAATACGATGAGGGCAGATACTTTAGTTAATTTAGATCAAGAGGCTTCAGAAAAAGTTTTAAAAATTATGAATTTCTTGGACGATCTTGACGATGTCCAAGAAGTGCATACAAATGCTGAGTTCCCTGAGGACTTTACCGAAGAGGAGTAACCGTGGCCATTAACTCAAGGACTAAAGGAGCTAATTTCGAGAGGGAAATTGGCAACCTTCTTTTTGAGCAACTAGGTTTAACTCAGCCTGTTAAAAGAATCCTTGAGCAAACACGAACAAAAGAATTGCCTGATTTAAAACTAGGAAGATGGTGTTTGGAATGTAAAAGATATGGCGATGGCGCAGAGCCATCGCAAGAGTGGTGGGATCAAGTTTTAGCAGCTACTGGAGAAGGGGAGTTTCCAGCTCTAATTTACAAGTTTAATCGTCGACCTATCAAAGTAAGAGTCCTTGCAGGGACTTTAATTCCAGAGCTTGATTTTTCTCCGATGACAATTGATTTGATGTGGGAAGATTTCGTAGAAATACTTCGTTACCTTTTCCAGGTAGATATTGAACAACATGAATCCTCGTTTCAGGTTTAAAGATTTTAATTGTAGGGTCTATGTTGAAGATACGGATTTTCAAGGAGTGGTTTATCATGCAAACTATCTCAAGTACCTCGAAAGAGCTCGATCCCAGTTTTTGATTGAGAATCATTTATCTCAAACAGAAGCAATGTCGAAAGGGAATGAATCTTATGTTGTTAGATCAATTAATTTGTCTTACTACCATCCTGCAAAATTAGAGGATGATTTATGTGTAAGTACAGAAATAGAGCTTGTTAGCAAAGCCAGAACTATTTTTTTTCAATCCGTTTCAAACATAAAAAATGATACACTCATTTGCAAAGGAGAGGTTGAGGTGTGCTTCATTGATAATGACTCAGGCAAACCAAAAGCTTTTCCCTTAGGCTTACTAAATTTGTTTGAGAGTTAATATGGATGATTTTTCAGTTATAGATTTATTTCTTCAAGCTAGCTTGATTGTTCAATCAGTGATGATCTTATTATTAATGGTTTCAATTATTTCGTGGATAGTTATTTTTGAAAGATACTTCAATTTAAATCGAATTAAGGAGGCTAATAAAGCTTTTGAAAAAGAATTTTGGTCTGGAAAGGATCTCAATGAGTTATATAAAGGTCTTGATGAAGTTTCTAGCGATGAGCTTGTTGGCTCTTTAAGAGTTTTTAAACATGGATTTGGTGAGTTTTTAAGGCTGAGCGAGGGCCAGCAAATTACACTTGAAGATTTGGAGAGCGTGAATAGAGCCATACGAGTATCTTTGGCAAGGGAAGAGGAATCTTTGATGTATCATCTTCCTTTTTTAGCTAACGTAGGATCTGTGAGTCCATATGTTGGCTTATTTGGAACAGTGTGGGGGATAATTAACTCCTTTCAAGGACTTTCAGACGCAACTCAGGCAACAATCAATGCTGTTGCTCCCGGAATCTCAGAGGCTCTGGTTGCTACAGCTTTGGGTCTTTTTGCTGCAATTCCTGCGGTTGTTGCATATAACAGGTTTGCATCAGATTCAGATTCCCAGTTACAACAATCTTCTATATTTGGTGAAGAGCTAGCCAGCATCCTTTACAGACAAACGGTTAAAGCAAAACTTTGATTTATAGAATAGGTAAAAGAAAAAAATTAAACGCTGACATTAATGTGGTCCCATACATTGATGTTATGTTGGTGCTTTTAATTATTTTTATGGTTCTATCACCCTTGCTTATTCAAGGCATAGAGGTAAATCTTCCGAAAACTGATACAACAAAAATGTCAGTAGCAAGCGAACCACTTGTAATCTCGATCAATAGAGAAGGAAAGTATTTTATTAACTTAGGAGAAGAACAATTACCAATCTCTTTAATGGAATTAAAAAACAAGGCTAAAATTATTTATCAAGCAAACCCAGATATTGAAATTGTTTTTAAAAGTGACGCAGAAGTCCCTTTTGATTTTGTGGCTAAGGGCATGGCAAGCATTCAAAGTTTGGGAATTCAAAAGGTGGGGATCATCACTTCTGGCTATGATAGCTAATTATAGATATTTACATGCATCTCTATTTTCCTTTTTTATTCACGCAGCTATTTTTTTATACATATATGGTACTTTTGATACCAATGCCTCTCAGAAACTTTTGATTTCAAAGCCTCTGCAAATAGAGTTGCGATTTGACTTGCCGCCCCAAGATGTAAAAAAACAAAGTCCGGTTTCAAAAAATACCGATGCAACTTTCAAAAAACCAGTTACTGGCGATACTGTTTATTCAAAAGTTAAGGATAAAATCCAAATTGAACAAAACAATTCACTGTTTCAATCCTCTATTGCTGATCTTTTATTAGAAGAGAGTGAAATTAAGATAAATGATGAGCAGCAAGAAATTTCATTCTATGCCCAAAAAATTATTTCTATGATTGAAGATGCATGGATGAAGCCTATAAATATACCTGAGGGCTTGGTTGCAAATCTGAGACTAGAAATCAGGTCTTCAGGGAGAATTACTCGTGTTGAACTTTTAAAAAGTAGCGGCAACATTCGATTTGATAACTCAGCACTGCAGGCAGTTAGAAGAGTGGAGTCATTTAATTTTTTTAATTCAATCCCTAAAAACCTTTATGATAGAGAATTTAAAATTATCGCTATTAGCTTTAACCCATCATGAAGAAAAATCTCTTTTTGGCTGTCTTATTGCTTATCCCGATTTTTAGTTATGGAGAACTTTTTTTAGAAATTACTAAGGGCTCCGAAGACCCTTATAAGGTTGCAATTACTCCATTTACTGGGAACCTCAAGGTATCAAAACAGCTGAATAACATAATGCGAAATGATCTTATTCGTACTGGGGAATTTGAAATTCTAGATGAAGAATTACTTTTGCCTGTAAAGATAGTCAATGATGAATTGGTATATAGTGACTGGAAATTGATGGGAATAGATTATTTAGTCACTGGAACTATTATTAATTCAAATAATTCACTAGATATAAATTATGAAATATATGATATTCATAAGAAGAAAAAAGTGCGCACTTCGAAAGTTTTTGGCATCCCGAATCAAATTAGACAACTTGCTCATTACACTAGTGATGGAATTTATGAGTCAATCACAGGAATCAAAGGCATTGCCGCAACTAGGCTTTTGTATGTAAATGAGATAAAAGATTCTCAATTAAATTCCTCGTATAAACTTATGCTAGCTGATTCTGATGGGGCTAATGAAAAAATTCTTTTATCAAGCTCTGAGCCTATTATCTCTCCATCATGGTCACCCGATGGACAGAGAGTTGCATATGTTTCATTTGAAACTGGAATTGCAAAGGTATTTATTCAAGAAATTTCATCTGGTAAAAGAGAGGCAGTATTATCTAAAGATTCACAGATTAGCTCTCCATCATGGTCGCCTGACGGAAAATATCTTTCACTAACATTATACCAAGATGGAAATGCAGAAATTTATATCCTTAGGTTGCGTGACCGAACATTAACCAGGATGACCAATCAATTTGCTATTGATACAGAGTCTTCTTGGTCTCCAAAGGGAAATAAAATTCTTTTTACAAGCGGTCGATCGGGTTCACCTCAAATCTATGAGCTTGATCTTAGGAAATTAAACCCAAAAGCAAAGCGCATTTCATTTGAGGGAACATATAATGCGAAAGCTTCATACCTTCCAAATGAGGAGGGAATCATCTTTGTTCATAGATCCAGCGACGGATTGTTTCATATCGCTCTAAAATATAAAAAAGAAAATTTTATAAGAATATTAACCGAAGCAAAGATGGATGAATCTCCCAGTGTTGCACCAAATGGTAATATGGTAATCTATGGCATTAAAGATGGAGATCTAAGCATGCTTGCTGGATTTAGTCTCAGTGGTGCAAGGTTTAAATTGCCAGCATCAAACGGAGAAGTCAGAGAGCCAGCCTGGTCTAATTTTTTAAGATAAAATACTAACAATGGAATATAAATTATGAAAAAATCAATCAATCCTACTTTTCCTCTTTTAATTACAATATTATTCTTTTCTGCTTGTAGTTCTGTGCAAATAACGGAAGAGGCTGTAGCAGACCAAAGTGTTGCTGGTGTATCCATTACACCAAAATCTACAGCTACTCAGGCGGTGCTTGCAAATGCAGTTGTGTATTTTGATTATGACCAATCCAATCTTACTGCCAAATCAATTCAGGCCCTCAAAGGCGTCAGTGAGCTTATGAATAGAAATTCAAAAATCTCACTTTCGATTGAGGGGCATGCTGATGAAAGAGGCACTAGAGAATATAACTTAGCCCTTGGTCAGAGGCGAGCTGAGTCAGTTGCAAATTATTTGGTTGCTAATGGGATCAATAGAAATAGATTAATTACCAAAAGTTATGGCGAGGAAAGACCATTGTCTCTCGGTTCAAATAATACTGCCTGGTCTAAAAACAGAAGAGTTGAAATTAAGTAACATTCTTTTTGGATGAAATTTTTTTTTATTACTTTTTTGTTGATGCCCCTTCATGCTATCTCGCAATCAGTAGATGCCTCTGATATTTTATTTTTAAAAATTCAAGAACTTGAGGGAGAGCTTGCTACTTTAAGAAGTGAGCTAGAATCACAGGCTTACTTGATTGAAAAGTTAATGGATGAGGGCATAGAGCAAGAAAATAATAATATTCCATTAGAGGCTGATGCTAGCTCTGAAGTAAATACATTTAGGTTTGAAGGCATCAATGACAGTCAAAGCATTGATGAAGTTTATGAGGAAGCAATTTCTAAATTAAACGACAGAAATTTTGAGGCCGCAAAACTGTCTTTCAATTATTTGGTAAATAATTTTGATGATGATGAAAAAATTCCCTTAAGCCTCTTTTGGCTTGGGGAAATTGCATTGCTAGAATCTAACCTTGAAGAAAGCGAAAATTTTTTTCAAAAATTAGCTATAGATTTCCCTGATCATTGGAGATCGCCTTTGGCTCATAAAAAAATAGGGGATATTTTAATGATGTCAGGAGACGTTAGCGGCGCAAAAATTAAATATCAATTTGTAATTCAAGCATTTCCAGAGAATTCTGCTTCTTCATTAGCCTTGCAGTTATTAGAAAATATGGAATAATCACATCTTTTTTATGGAATCCTGTCTTGGGTCGCTAGCTCAGCTGGTAGAGCAGTTCGCTTTTAACGAATTGGTCACAGGTTCGAATCCTGTGCGACCCACCATATCCCAGATTAATTAAACAATGTCTGCATTAAATATCTCCATAAAATCTTTTGTAAAAAAGCTTTCACTTTCATTCACCAAAGAATCAGGCCTTGCCGGCATCTTCTTTTTTTTAGTTTTGTGTTCTTGGTACATTTTGCGCCCGGTTAGGAATGAAATGGCTGTTCAAAATTCAGATATTCTTCCCTATCTATTAGGTATAGGGGCTTTAGTTATGCTGTTATTAAATCCAATTTACTCATGGCTTGCTTCTCAAAGAAACTTGCGAGGTGTATTAATTGGTTGCTATTCATTTTTTATAATCAATTTACTAATATTTATAACTTTATGGGAATTTTTTAATCTTTCCGCAGCAATATGGCTTAGCCAAATTTTTTATATTTGGTGCAATGTCTACTCTTTTTTTGTAGTTTCAATTTTTTGGGTGGTGATTATCAATCTATTTCGTGGCGATAATGCTACAAATACTTTTGGTGTCATTGCAGCTGGTGGGTCATTAGGTGCCTTTTTGGGTTCAGAGATCTCGAAACAATTAGCCTCAACATTTAATGAATCAGGTATTATTTTTTTTACATCAATCTCAATCATATTTTTAATACTTGCATTAGCTGTAGGACTTATCTTGCTAAATAGATTTGCATCTTCAAAAGGCATAGACACCGCTGTAGGCGGGAATAGTTTTGATGCTCTAAAAAATTTAATATCTTCTGCGCAAATAAGATCTATAGGTTTGTATATGTATATATGGACTGCAATGATGACAGTTCATTGGGTTACTTCCATTGAGATAGTAAATGCTTGGTCTTCAGATGGAGGTGATAGAATTATATTCTTTAGCAGAATTGAGCAAACAGTTACGATTCTTACTTTGTTTACTCAGTTTTTTTTAACTTCTATGATCATTAAGTTTGCTGGACCCAAGACCATTTTAATGTTTTATGGGTTTTTGTTCATGGGAGCATTTATTGGCTATTATCTCAATCCCTCAATAGGCTTTGTATTTGTAATTACAATTATTTTAAGGTTATTTGAGTATGGAATTAACAAGCCAACCAGAGAGGTTGTATTTAGCTATTTAAAAAGAACTGATAGGTACAAATCAACAGTTATGGTTGATACATTCTTGGTAAGGATGGGAGATTTTTCAGGCAGTGGATTGATTCTAATGACAAAATCATTTGGCATGGCATTTTCTCATGTTCCCTTATTAGCCATACCATTTGCTGGATGTTTGGCATTTCTTGGCTATAGGATTCCTCCAAAAGAAAAAATTAGCTCTTAGAAGCCTCTTCTTTTACCCAATCTTTCATTTGCGAGTTTTATCTTTGTCATAATGGTTTCAGCAGTTTGAAAGGAATTACCCGAGAGGTTTAATGCAAACCGTAATTGATTTAAGGCATTATCAAAGTCTCCGATTAGCATGTAATATTCTCCGCGACTAATATGGTACCCAACAATATTTTTTCCAGCCCTTTGAACTTCTGCTAATTGTATCCATAAACCTGGATCACGATTATTACTTATTAAAAGATCTCTTAAGATCTCTTCTGCTTTTATAAACTCTTTTTTGGCGCTTAAGATTTTTGATTTAATAATTGATGCAGGATAGTTGCCTGGTGAAATTGAAAGAATTTGATCAATGTTTTTTTGAGCATCAGAAAACTTTTTTCCCGATAATAAAATTTCTGATTTTGTGATATTCAAAATTAAATTTTTAGGATATTTATTTATTATCTCATTTATTTCATCTAGTGCTATATCCGTCTGACCATTAGCTTGAAGTGCTCTTATATAGGCATATTTATTTTCATTGTTTGGAAAATCTAGATAAAGTTTTTCAAAGTATCTAGCTGAGGCTTGCGGTGATAGGTTGTTATACTTTGCTTTTAATCGACCTTTAACAAACTCAAAGTTAACGGTATTTTTTTTACCGCCGGTAAATTCTATTTGATCAGCAGCATTAAATGCATCACTTACCCTAGAAGATGTAATAGGGTGGGTTAGAAGAAATTCCGGGGGGTTATCTCCGGCTAATTTTCGCACTTTCGCCATGTTTTCGAACATTTGACCCATGCTTGCTGGGTCATATCCTGCAGCAATGAGGTTATTGAAGCCGTATCTATCTGCCTCTCTTTCAAACATTCGACTATATCTTAGTTGTTGCTGTTGCAATGCAGCTGGCCCTGCAACAAAAGCTGTTGGGTTATTTGAAATAATAGCTAGTGCTATGGCTGACACCATGACTAAAGAGGATGCAAGGTTTGTATCTCTCCCCCTTAGTACATTTCTAGCAAAATGTCGTTGACTTAAATGGGCCAGCTCATGACTTAAAACAGATGCTAACTGAGCTTCATTTTCTGCATTTAAAAATAATCCACCATTAACTCCAATTACTCCTCCAGGTGCAGCAAATGCATTTAGAGATTTTTCATCAATTAAGACAATAGTATATTTTCTATCTTTAACCTGAGAGGTTTCAGAAAGTCTGTATATGAGCAGCTCGGTATATTCTTGAATAATTGGATCATTGATAAGAGGTGCCTGAGCATATACTTGCTCTAAAAAACCTTGACCTAAAACTCTTTCTTGCTCTAGGGAAATCACTCCCGAGACTCGATCACCCAAATCTGGTAGATTGAGGTCCTTTTCTTGCCCAAAGATAACTTGAGATACAAGAAAGATAAAAAAAAGAGAACGGTGAACTAGCATGTTTTTATTTTTTTCAATTGCTGTGATGCTTACACTATTGATTGTTTTCAATTAACATATCATTTTTACGACAAAATTAAATATAAAAAGTGCTTGAAGAATTAAATAATTTATTTAAGAAGATTTTTTCAAATGAGGAAACTTTGATATTTGCATTGTTGCTATGCATTGGGTTTTTAATTATATTTTTTTTAGGCAATATTTTAACCCCATTTCTAATGAGTTTAATTTTTGCATATTTACTAATAGGAATGCAGAAGCGTCTCGAGGCCTATGGGTTAAATAGCACGGTTGCATTAATTTTTACCTATAGTTTTTTCTTGTTAATTGGTATTGCACTAATGGTTTGGTTGGTTCCTATGGTATATCAACAACTTCAGTCGCTGGTTTTAGAAATTCCCAAATGGGTCAAAACATTCACGGTATTTATTCAAACTGTGCCTGAGAATTATCCTGATTTGGTCTCTTCTGATCAAATTACAACTTTTTT
>JADHNV010000026.1 GCA_016779285.1 SAR86 cluster bacterium | reverse complement strand
AAAAGAACAGCAGCAAAAAAGAGAAGATCAGATTAAAGAGGCTATTCGTTTAAAACAGGAACAGCAACAAGCGGCTAAGAAATCTCAACAACAAAAACCAACGAATCAGCAAAAACCTCAATCAAGAGTTGATATTAAGGATCAGTTATCTAGGGCAGCAAGAGATTACTCCCGAAGAGAAGCTAGTTTTAATGAGGGTGCTGAGCATCAGTTTGCTAAACCTGCTGAATTCATAAAGCGGGATATAGAAGTTCCAGAAATGATCCAAGTTGGTGAATTAGCTAAATTGATGTTTATAAAAGGTGGTGAGGTAGTTAAAACTCTTATGGGTCTAGGAGTTGCTGCATCAATTAATGATTCTATCGATCAGGAAACTGGAATATTGGTAGCTGAAGAGCTGGGTCACAATGGTATCGCTTTGGATAACTCATCTGTTGAAGATGAGATTATTGGCAGTATCAATTATTCAGATACACCTAAATCTAGAGCTCCAGTTATAACCGTCATGGGTCATGTTGATCATGGGAAAACAACTTTGCTTGATTTTATTAGGAAGACAAAAGTTGTTGACGGAGAGGCCGGAGGGATTACTCAGCATATAGGAGCATATCAAGTTCCAGTTGGTGATTCAGTTATTACATTTATAGATACTCCTGGTCATGCTGCCTTTTCATCTATGAGAGCAAGAGGGGCCAATACCACTGATATAGTTATTTTGGTCGTAGCTGCAAATGATGGAGTGATGCCTCAAACAGAGGAAGCAATCAATCATGCTAAAGCTGCTGGAGTTTCAATTGTTGTTGCAATTAATAAAATGGATCTTCAAGGCGCAGATATCGAGAGAATTAAAGGAGATTTAGCAGCAAAAGACTTAACTCCAGAGGATTGGGGTGGCAATATTCAGATGGTACCTGTTTCTGCGCTAAAGGGTGATGGGGTAGATAAGCTTCTTGAGGCTGTTATTTTAGAATCTGAACTTTTAGAGTTAAAGGCGCACTATGAAGGCCAAGCCCAAGGTGTTGTTATTGAATCTGAATTAGATAAATTTAGAGGAGCCGTTGCTACTTTACTTATTCAGAATGGTACATTGAATGTCGGAGATATGGTTGTTTGCGGTTCAGCAACTGGTAAAGTGAAGAGTATTATTGGCTCTGATGGCAGCAAATTAAACTCTGCTGAGCCTTCCTTTGCAGTAGAGATCCTAGGACTAAACAACGTTCCAGATGCAGGTGAGACTTTTCAGGTAGTAAAAAATGATAAAGAGGCTCGAGAAATATCTGCCTACAGAGAAAACAAGCTAAAAGATAGAAAAGTATTAAAGCATCGAGATGAAAGTCTTGGCAATATATTTGAATCCATGGGTCAATCCGACAAAAAGGTGTTAAATGTTATTCTCAAATCTGATGTTGCTGGAACTTCTGAAGCAATTGTTGCAGCTTTAGCTGACATTGGTAATGATGATGCATCTATCAAAGTTGTTGCTTCAGGTGTTGGTGGTATCTCTGAATCAGATGCTAACTTAGCTTTAGCTACAGAATCCATTATCTTAGGTTTTAATGTTCGTACTGATAATGCTGCTAAGAAAGTTGTTGAGAGCGAGGAGCTGATCCTGTCTTATCACAGCATTATTTACGAGTTAATAGATGAAGTTAAGGCCAGATTAAGTGGCTTATTAGATCCAATTATTAAAGAAGAAATTGTGGGTATTGCCGAGGTTTTAGAGGTATTTAATTCTCCTAAATTCGGTCAAGTTGCAGGATGCATGGTGGTGGAAGGTTCTATCTTCAAAAGCAAGCCTGTTAGGGTTCTAAGGGATGATGTTGTTATTCATCAGGGTGAATTGGATTCATTAAGAAGATTCAAAGATGATGTTGGAGAAGTTAAGTCGGGAACCGAATGTGGAGTCGGTATCAAAAATTATAAAGATATTCGATCGGGTGATAAGGTAGAGGTTTTTGATAGAAAAGAAGAGGCGCAAAGAATTTAACAGCATGTCCTCAACAAGAGTGCCAAAAATTGAAGACTTTTTAAAAAAAGAAATATCCCAAATAATCTCCTCTCAAGTAAAAGATCCTCGTTACAAATTTCTCAACATAGTTGACGTAAAATGCTCCTCCGATCTGGGTGTTGCCAAGGTCTTTTATACCATCATCAATGGCGATATTTCTGATTCGCCTGATAAGCAGTCTATTGAAAAATTTTCTTCTATGGTAAGAACCAAGCTCTCAAAATTTATGCAAATAAGAAGAGTGCCAAAACTTATTTTTAAATATGATGAAAGTCTTGAGAGATATAATAACATTGATGCATTATTGAATTCACTCAGTGATTAACGGCTTCCTTTTAGTAAATAAAAATTCTGGTCTTACTTCCTCAAGAGTTGTTCAACTTTTAAAAAAAAAATTTAATCTAAAAAAAGTTGGGCATTTGGGTACCTTAGATCCCATGGCAACGGGGCTTCTGATCATAGCCATTAATAGAGCTACAAAATTTGCATCTCTTCTTTTGCAGAGTGAAAAATCATATCGAGCAGAGGTTTCTCTAGGCATTCAAACAGATACCGATGATGCAGAGGGTGAAGTTATCGCTTCTAAAAAAGTAAATATCACAGAACTAGAAGCAGAAAACGCTATATTACATTTTTTAGGTGAAAGTGATCAATTGCCCCCTAGTTACTCAGCCCTTAAACACAAAGGGAAGCCTATGTATAAATATGCAAGAGAGGGGATAAAAGTTAAGAAGTCTGCTAGAAAAATATTGATCAAAAATATACAAAATATTTTAGTAGATTTACCCAGGGTGTCTTTTGATATTACTTGCTCTAAAGGAACATACATAAGATCCATTGCTAGGGATGTTGGTTTCAGGCTTGGCTGTGGTGGTCACTTGTCAAGATTAACCAGAACCAGTCAAGGAAAATTTATGCTTTCAGAGGCTAATTCATTAGATGAAATTAATCTTACGCACTTAATATCCTTAGAGAAAGCTTTTGAAGATTTAGATTTTATTCAATTAAACCACAATGATTGCGATTTATTTCTCCATGGTAGAGGAATTGAGGTAGATTTTGACCATACTAATTTATTGAGAGTCTATGATCCTTCTAAGCAATTTATAGCAATCGGCAGAAATACAAATAATGGCTTCAAGCATGAATACCTTGTTTAATAATTGAATAAGTAATAAGCTACACCATCTTAAACTTTAGATATGCGAGGTTTAAGAGTTTTTTAGGCGCATATCCAAGGAGAAAACAAACATGGCTTTATTAAAAGAAGAAAAGAATAAAATTGTTAAAGAGTTTCAAAACAGTGACGCAGATACTGGCTCACCGGAAGTGCAAATTGCTCTTCTAACAGAAAATATCAATAAATTACAATCTCATTTTAAAATTCATAAAAAAGACCATCATTCAAGAACAGGTCTTATTAGAATGGTTAACCTAAGAAGAAAGCTTTTGGCTTATCTTAAAAGAAAAAACCCAACAAGCTATCAAGACATCATTAAATCTCTTAAATTAAGAGGATAAATAAGGAAAATCGTGGAAGAAAATAAATTAAACACTCAGTCCGTGGAGTTCGAGTACGGAAATAAAACTGTTAAAATTGAAACAGGCAAAATTGCAAGACAAGCCACCTCAAGCATTATTGTAACTATTGATAATCTAGTTGTTTTGACAACAATGGTGGCTAGAAAAGAGGCTGATCCCCAGAAAGATTTTTTTCCACTGGCTGTTTTTTATCAAGAGAAGTTTTATGCATCTGGAAAAATTCCTGGCGGGTATTTTAAAAGAGAAGCTCGACCAACTGAACAAGAGACACTTACCTCAAGACTAATTGATAGACCAATTAGACCACTCTTTCCAGAGGATTTTAAAAATGAAATTCAGATTTTCTGTACCGTCTTATCATCAGATAAAAATATTAATCCAGATATAGCATCATTGATTGGAGCATCTGCGGCGCTTTCAATTTCAGGAGTTCCATTTCAAGGGCCTCTTGGAGCAGCTAGAGTTGGTTTTATTGATAGTAATTATGTGTTGAACCCATCTCCTGAGGAGCTTGAAAAATCAATGTTAGATATGGTTGTAGCTGGCACTAAAGATGCAGTTTTAATGGTTGAATCTGAAGCAAATGAGCTCAGCGAGGACCTGATGCTAGGCTCAGTGCTTTACGGCCACCAAGAAATGCAAAAAGTTATTGAAGCCTGCTCTGAATTAAGAGCAAAGGTAAACCCAACTCCATGGGAGTTTTCTGAAGATAAATTAACGGCTGAATTCAAACAGAAGATAGCTGGCTCTTTTACAGATGATATAGCTAGTGCATTCAAGATTGCAGATAAGGCTGATCGAGGTGAAGCGATCAATTCAATTAGAGAAAAAATTAATGAAGCTCATGAAGATCTGGATGATATGGAAAGAGGCAAATTAATGAATGCTTTTAAATTGGTAGAAAAAGATGTGGTTAGAAAAAGCATTTTATCTAATGAGCCTAGAATTGACGGAAGAGATTTAGATACAGTTAGACCAATTTTTGTTGAAACCAATGTTCTCCCAAGCGTGCATGGCTCATCTTTGTTTACTCGTGGTGAAACACAAGCATTGGTAGCTGCTACACTTGGTTCTACAAGGGATGCGCAAAGGATAGAGGGCTTAAATGGTGAAGAGTCAAATTCCTTTATGTTGCATTACAATTTTCCTGCATACAGTGTAGGAGAGATTGGTATGCCCCTTGGTCCAAAAAGAAGAGAGATTGGTCATGGAAACTTAGCAAAAAGAGCAATTAAAGCAGTGCTTCCAAATTCTGAAGAATTTGGTTATACCTTAAGAGTTGTCTCAGAAATTACAGAATCCAATGGCTCTAGTTCTATGGCTTCTGTCTGTGGAACCTCTCTTTCGTTAATGGACGCAGGCGTTCCTATTTCAAACCCTGTTGCAGGAATTGCTATGGGGCTTATAAAAGAAGAGGATAGTTTTGCTGTCCTGACAGATATTCTTGGTGATGAAGATCATCTTGGAGATATGGACTTTAAAGTTGCTGGAACAAAAGAAGGTGTTACCGCATTGCAAATGGATATCAAAGTCCAAGGTATCACCGCTGAAATTATGGAGTCCGCATTAGAAAAAGCAAAAAATGCAAGGATGCATATTTTAGAAAAAATGAATGATGTAATTTCTGCTCCAAAAGAATTGTCTGATAATACTCCAGCCATGAAAAAAATTACTGTACATCCAGACAAGATCAAAGAGATCATTGGTAAAGGTGGGGCAGTCATTAAGGGCATGCAGGCAGACACAGGTGCATCAGTTGATGTAAATGATGATGGTGTTGTAACCATCTTTGGGGAAACTCAATCAATTATGAAGGCAGCGCTCAAAATTATTGAGGGCATAATAGAAGATCCGGAATTAGATAAAGTCTATGAAGGAAAGGTAGTCAAAATTGTAGATTTTGGTGCTTTTGTCAATATTCTGCCTGGCAAAGATGGATTGCTTCATGTTTCTGAGATTTCATCTGAACGAGTTGAGAATGTTGCAGATGTTCTAAGTGAGGGCGATATCATCAAGGTTAAGTTGATTGGATTTGACCGTGGAAAAATGAAACTCTCTAAAAAAGTATTAGAGCAGTAATAAATTAAACATAAATATAATTTATATTATATTAGAAGTAATATTTATATTTATTATATATTAGTTTTAATTTTGTCAAATTTTAGTATTTCAATTAAATTTTATTTCTTGTCATAATTTTTTTTTTATGATTATATAAGTCAACTAACCGTGCAAACCATAGGGGGAAATTATGGATAATGCATTTAGAATGTTGAGCGACTTAGTTAGCAATCTAACTAGTGTTATCGTTGGTATCTTGGGACTTGGTATCGTTGGAAGCCTTGCTTTCGGTGATATGATGGGACTAGATGTAATTGGAAATATTACTTCTTTAGTCGAGACTCTAGCATCTAGCGGTGTTGTAGGACTTCTTGTATTAGCTGTTCTATATAGCTTGGTAAACAGATAAGCATTGCTTAATCTATGTTAGAAAGGGTCACTAGGCCCTTTCTAACTTTTTATAAAATGAATTTATAAAATGAATCTTAATAACTCTCTCACAAAACTCACCGCTTTTTTTAATAAGTTATTAAAATTATTATTGCCTCTTGTAGCAGTTTCTCTGTTGCTAGGAATTATTTTTGGACCTACCACCCCGTTTGTAGGTGATGTTTACAAAAATGTCACTGATATATTAAGCATGCTTGGTGAAGATGCTTTGCTAATATTAGTATCTTTAATAATAATTTTAATTTTTTTAAAAAAAGATTAGCAAGCTAGAACCAGACATCAGTTAAACCTAATATCTGATAATCCTTTTTATATAAAAATTTTTGATAATGGTGGCTATGGGTGGAATTGAACCACCGACCCCAGCGTTATGAGTGCTGTGCTCTAACCATCTGAGCTACATAGCCAAGAGGTGAAATGATAAAGAACTTGATTTATAAGTCAAACATTAAATTTAAAGTGAATTACATCACCATCCTTGACTAAATAATCCTTTCCTTCCAACCTTAATTTTCCATCTCTTTTAGCGCCTGACTCGCCACAACAATTAATAAAATCCTCATATGAGATAACTTCTGCTTTAATAAAACCTCTTTCAAAATCTGTATGGATAACTCCAGCAGCTTGAGGTGCCAAAGAGTTTCTGTGTATTGTCCAAGCTCGAGTTTCTTTTGGGCCAGAAGTAAAAAATGTTTCAAGCTTCAGCAGCTTATAGCCCGCCAGGATAATTTTATTTAACACAGGTTCATCCATTCCAAGTAATTCTAAATATTCTGCTTGCTCACTTTCATCTAAAGAAGCTAGCTCATACTCAACTTTAATAATAGCTGGAATAATATTAATACCATTGCTCTTTGCATAAGCCTCTATTGCATCTAGATCATTCTTGAGTTCATCATCTGATAAATTGGCAATTAAAACCATTGGTTTGGTGGAAAGCAAATTCATACTCTCAATAAATTTTATTTCTTCATGATCAAAGTCATCGAGTTTTGGAAGATTTCCATTTTCCATTAACTTTTTTAAAGATTGAATAATTTCTTTATGTTTTTTTGCATCTCCATCTCCAGACCGAATCAGCTTATCTAATTTTTGCTCTCTTTTTTCAAGAACTTCAAGATCAGCAAAAATTAATTCAAGATTAATAGTTTCAATATCTTTTAGTGGATTAATTGCACCATCAACATGTACAACATTTTCATCATCAAAACATCTCACCACGTGAAGTAGCGCATTCATCTCTCTAATATTAGAAAGGAATGCATTTCCCAAGCCTTCGCCTTTAGAGGCTCCTTTAACAAGTCCTGCAATATCTACAAAACTCATTGTCGTAGGAATTACTTTTTCAGAATTTGAAATGTTATTAATATTATCTAATCTTTTATCGGGGACATTAACTATCCCAAGATTAGGTTCAATTGTGCAAAAGGGAAAATTTTCAGCAGGGATAGAAGATTTTGTGATTGCATTAAATAAAGTTGACTTGCCAACGTTAGGTAAGCCCAAAATACCACATTTGAATCCCATCTTTATTCTGTATGAAGTTGCAATTGAGCATTCTGAATTTCATTATTACTTAAAAGCTCAATAATATTATTAAACTTATAAAAACTCTCTAATATAGGATTTCTCTCGGCTGGTTTAAATTTACCTAAAACCCAGTTTGTTACATCTACTTTACTTCCAGGATGGCCAATTCCAACCCTCAGCCTAATAAAAGATTTTCCTGCATAAGATATGATGCTTCTAAGCCCATTATGACCGCCATGACCTCCACCTATTTTAAGTTTTAGGCTTCCGACGGGTAAGTCTAAATCATCATGAATAATAATCATTTGTTCGAGATTAAAATTATTACTTTTAATAATTTTACTTACTGAATGACCTGATTCATTTACATAATTATCAGGATATCCCCATAAAATTTTTTCATCACTAGATGTAGCAATGGTAGATTCAATTTTTTTCTTAGATTTAAGGCGTAAATCAAGATCTCTTGTTACAGCCTTAACCCAATCTTTTCCTATATTGTGGCGAGTTCCATCGTATTTGATACCAGGATTTCCCAAACCAATAATACAGATGTTAGGCACAGGTGTTAGTAGCTTTAATCGTTAGATTCTGCTTCTTCTGATGCCTCATCTCCAGCACTATCCTGATCTTCAGAGGAGTCATCTGCTTGAGATGCATCGCCTTCTTCACCTTCAGGAACTATCTCTGGTTCTTCTATTTCTGCTCTTGGAGGAGTGACTGAAACAACCATTTGATCATTTTCTGCATCAAAACCAGGAATTTCTGCACCTTCAGGAAGATTGATGTCGGATAAACGGATCGCCTCATTGAGCTTTAGGTTTGCAATATCAATATCAATTGACTCTGGAATATTTCCTGCTAAGCAAGCAATTTCAATTTCCGAAATTACTTTTGCAAGCACTCCACCGTCTGTTTTAACCCCTTCGCATTCTTCTTCACCATTGAATCTAAACGGGATAATAACTTTAAGTTTTGTCTTGCTGGATACTCTTAGAAAATCTGCATGAAGAAATTTTCCTTTTACCGGTTCTCTTTGCAGCTCTTTAAGAACAACCTTTTCTTCGTTTCCCTCAAGTAAAATTTTCAGAACCTGAGTATAAAAGAGCTCATTTTCTGAGGCTTTTGTAAGTTCGTTCAGCCTCAACTTAATATTCTTTGATTCCTCTTTATTACCATAGATTATTGCAGGAACCATGGAGTCCTCACGTCTGATTTCTCGAGTTTTATTTGTTCCAGTTCTAACTCTTAGATCTGCATTTAATATAATTTCATTTGACATATGCCTTACCTTTTAACGTATCTTTCTACAAAAATAGAGCGCTTAGCGACTCTTCATTGTTTAATCTTCTGATGCACTCTGCAATTGTAGGGGCAAGAGAAATGACGCGTATTTTACTGCATTTTTCTGCTTCTGTGGATAAAGAAATAGAATTGGTTACAACTAATTCATCTATTGAGGAATTAGAGATTCTTTCAATTGCAGGGCCAGATAAAACTGGATGAGTGATATATGCCTTTACCTTAGATGCTCCTGCGTCCTTGAGAGCCTGAGCTGCATTACATAAAGTTCCAGCCGTATCAATAATATCGTCTGGAACAATACAACTTTTGCCTTCAACATCTCCAATTATATTCATTACCTCAGATTCATTAGCAGTTGCTCGCCTTTTATCTATAATGGCAAGTTCAGACTCATCTAAGAACTTTGCTAATGCCCTTGCTCTAACAACTCCACCTATATCTGGTGAGACAACTAGTATTTTTTCATCTTTTGTAGACCTTGACTTTATATCATCATGCATAATTTTCGTTGCATACACATTGTCTGCAGGCATATCAAAAAAACCTTGAATAGATTCTGAGTGCAGGTCTACAGTTAACACCCTATCTACACCAACTGAGTTCATCATGTCCGCTATAACTTTTGCGCTAATAGGAACCCTGGCAGATCTTACTCTTCTATCCTGACGAGCATAACCATAGTAGGGCAGGATAGCTGTAATTCTAGCAGCTGATGAACGCTTTAATGCATCAGTAATGAGCATTAGCTCCATCAAATTAGAGTTTGTTGGAGCACATGTGGATTGAATAATATATGCCTCATGACCTCTGACATTTTCAAGAATCTCTACTTTTATCTCACCATCAGAAAATTTACCCAGATCAATATTGCCTAATTTAAGACCTAGTATTTTCCCAACTTCCTCTGCAAGTGAGGTTGATGCAGAGCCAGCAAAAATTCCTACAGTAGGCTTGTTAATCATTTTCTCTTGAATTGGCTGGGGTGGCTGGATTCGAACCAGCGCATGACGGGATCAAAACCCGTTGCCTTACCGCTTGGCTACACCCCATTAATTTAAATATGTTAATAATGGAGAACATTGTAAAGGTTCGCAAAAAGAGTGTCTCCATTTAGTTGGAATTTTTTTTAAAATTTTTTCAACTTTACTCTGATCATTATAAGCACAAAATATTGTTGACCCTGTCCCAGATAACTTAAAGGAATTATCTTCATTCAATTCATTGAAAACTTTTTTTATCTCTTGATTTTGTTCTAGAAAAATAGGCAGAAATGAATTTTCTTCTTCCAGTACAATCGATTTTTGTAAATCCTTGTTTAATTCATCCCATTTCGAAAAAAGGTCTTTAGTTGATGAGTGGATCTGAGGAAATAATAATAAATATTTTGTATTAGAGTATTTTGTATCTTCAACTAATTTTTCTCCAACACCAGATGCATAGGCGTTTTTTCCAAAAACAAAAAAAGGCACATCTGCTCCTAGTGTTTCTGCAATTTTCATTAGTTCAGGATATGAGACACCTAATTTAAATAAAAAATTTGTTCCAATGAGCGCCGCAGCAGCGTTCGAGCTACCCCCGCCAAGCCCCCCACCCAAGGGAATATTTTTTATAATCTCAACATCACAATATAACTCTTCTCCAGCATAGTCTGATAATGATTGAATGGCATCAAAGACTATATTATTCTCACCTTCAATTGAGGCTCCTAGGTTCGTCTTTACAGAAAGAGATTTCCTTGATGTTTTGTTGATTGATATTTCATCAAACAGATTAATTAATTGAAATTGTGTTTTTATTTCATGCATTCCATCATTTCTTTTTCCTAAAACTTCAAGCTTTAAGTTCAACTTTGCTGGGCAACTTAATTGAAGGCTATTCACGTTTCAAAACTCCAAAAATTTTCAGTTTAGTTTTATAAGCTAGATCAAATGAGAAAGTATCTATGTTTTGATAATTGCATTTTAATTCAAAATCATGTTTTTTTATGAGGAATATGCTGTCATCACTCTTAAGATCATCAAAGCAAAAATCAAAAAAATTCATATAGTCTTTTTTGTTTAAACTTCCTAATAAACTCAGGTACTCACTATTAACCTCTGGGTCAAAAGATAAACCCCTAGAATAATCAAATTCAATCTTTAATAGATTTCCAAATAAAGGTTTTCCAATCTGTATAATAACGTTTTCAGGTAATACGCTAACTCTAATACTATAATTAGATCGGCTTTGAGCGTTTGCAACAGATATCTTGCCCACAAATAATTTCTCTGGAAATATTGTGTGAGATATTGATGAACATGAACTTAAAAATATTAAAAGAAATATTGAGATAAATTTTGTTATGGAATTAAAGCTATTTGGCATAAATCATAAAACAACAAAGTTATCTGAAAGGGAGCTATTTATTATAGATGACTCCAATCAAGAAGACTTTAAAAATTTCCTTGAAAACTCTTTTGGTGATTTCATAGAATCATTTTTTGCTCTTTCGACATGCAACAGAACTGAGGTTTATATTTACGGCACTTTTCCTGACATCAGTCAAATAGCTCAAAAGACGCTAGAGTTCTTTGGTTCGAGTGATTCTTTGAATAATGACTTATATTTTTTTCAAGGGAGTAATGCTATTGAGCACATGTGCTATGTTGCGAGTGGACTCGATTCACAGGTATTAGGAGAACAAGAGATATTAGGTCAATTTAAAAAATCTATTCAGGCACATATTGAACTTGGTTCTTTAAAAGGACCATTCCAAAAACTAACCGATGAGATTATCTCAATTGCAAAAGCAGCGAGAACAGAGACACAGATTGGTTTTAACCCATTATCTGTCTCAGGCCTTTCATTGAAAATTGTTCAAGAGATTTTTGAAAATCCAAATCAGCAAAAGCTTACAATAGTAGGGGCTGGTCAGATGGCAATTAGCGTGATTGAAAACTTTTATAATAACGGTATCACTCATATTAATGCCGTTAATCGATCCAAGAAAACATTAGCAATCAATAACTCTCTAAGCATTGAGACAACTCAGCTATCTAAACTTGGAGCGCTAATTCAAAATACAGATATTTTAGTTACTTCTATTAATTCACCCTTGCCAATAATCGGGAAGGGTCTAATTGAGCAAGCAATGAAAGCAAGAAAAAATAAACCAATGCTTTTAATTGATTTAGGAGTGCCCAGAAATATAGAGAATCAGGTTAGGGATTTGGAGTATGCTTATTTATTTACAATTGAAGATATTGAGCTTGTTACTCAAGAGAATTTAGAGGAACGTTCCTTTGAGGCGTTGAAAGCAAGAGAGCTCATTCAAAGAAAGGTCGAATCTTTCAATCAAGAAAAAATCAATAAAAATAAACGCAATGAGGCGTATTTTGCTCTTAAGAATGTCTCTACTAAAATTAATGAAAAAGAGCTCCTAGAGTTGCTAGAGTCTGATGATCCATATGCATTTCTCAAACAGATGCATTTTGCCTCAGAGGATGAGCTACAATGTATTTCCAAATTAACCCCTCATGCCATTTTGTCTATGATTAAGGAAATTAGAAGTGCTTGAAGCATCAATTATCGCAAAACTAGAGAGCGTCAAATTAAGAGCTATTGAGATTCATGATGCTCTTGCTAAGGAGGGAGCAACAGATGATATGGCTCAATTCACTCAATTAAACAAAGAATATTCTGATATTGCACCTATCGTTGATTTATTTCAATCACTGCAAAATGCTGAGAAAGAATTAATTGACGCTAAAGAGCTGTTGGATTCAGAGGACTCTGAACTGATAGAGCTAGCAAAAATTGAGATCACTTCAAACCAAGAAAAAATTGCGGAGCTTGAAAAAAATCTTAAGTTTATGTTACTGCCTAAAGATGAGGCAGATGATGGTGCAGCTTACCTTGAGATTAGAGCTGGGGCGGGCGGCGATGAGGCTGCAATATTTGCAGCAGATTTATTTAGGATGTATTCA
>JADHNV010000025.1 GCA_016779285.1 SAR86 cluster bacterium | reverse complement strand
GAACAAATAGCCTCTGCTGGCGGTATGTCGCTTTGGCAAGCAATTTTCTTTGCTTTAATTGGTGGTTTGATCTTGAATCTTATGCCATGTGTTTTTCCAGTGATCTCCTTAAAAGTGCTCAGCTTTGTTTCTATGGGCGGTGGTGACCATGCAAAAATTAGAAATCATGCTCTAGCATTTGTTGGGGGAGTGATATTTACTTTTCTATCAATTGCAACCGCGCTCATGATCATAAGATCGACTGGATCAATGATTGGATGGGGCTATCAACTTCAATCTCCAATTGTTGTGGGAATCTTAACTTTGATTATGCTGGGCATTGGAATGGTTCTGTTAACAAATATTAATATAGCCTCAGGCCTGACCAATATAGGCTCAAGCATGCAAAACAGAAATGATTACTCAGGTTCATTTTTTACAGGCGCTTTAGCAGTTGTAGTGGCCTCACCTTGCACGGCTCCATTTATGGGGGCGGCTTTGGGTTATGCTCTCCTCCAACCATCTTTTGCCACTTTACCCATCTTTTTGTCTTTGGGGCTGGGATTTGCTAGCCCTTATCTTATTCTGGCAGTTAAACCGCAATGGATTAGCGCTCTACCAAAATCAGGGCCTTGGATGGAAACATTGAAGCAATTTTTTGCATTTCCAATGATTGCAACAGCTTTGTGGTTAATGTGGGTATTTATGTTACAAACCTCTGGAGATGCCCTCATTCAAGTCTTAATATTAGGCTTATCGCTTGGCTTGGCCATTTGGATGATTGCTGCATTTCAAGCTAGATGGAAATGGATTGGATTGATTTTAACTTTTATTGCATCAATTCAGATTTTTAGTAATTTGCCAAATAATACTGATAAAACAACACTATCAGTTGAAGCTGATAGTTGGAGTCTTTCAACTGAATCTGATTTACAAGCAAACAATCAAGCCTACCTAATAAATTTTACTGCAGCATGGTGCATCACTTGTCAGACAAATGAAAAAGTTGCTCTGGCAAGAACTACAGTTCAAGATTACTTGGCTGAACAAAATATTAAATACATCAAAGCAGATTGGACAAATAGGAACGAAGATATTGCAATGGGCCTAGCTAAGTATGAACGCTCAGGCATTCCACTGTATATTTTTTGGAAACCTGGAATGCAAAATTCTAAAATTTTGCCAGCTGTTTTAACCGAAGACATCCTTATCAGGAGCATGCAATGAGGATGATGAAGTCCTCTTATCTTCATATTATTTAGCCCAACTGATAGTGCGCTGCCTCACGGCTGCTGAATAAGGCTTAACTAAGATTGAAAAATATATTTGTCCCACTCTCTGTCAGGAAAATTTATTTTACTGATTTGATGGCCCTGAATTAAACGACTAAGTGAGGGCTTAATCGGCTCTACTTTTGGACGAATATCCCTATCACCTTTTTGTATATTGCATGTCTTGCATGCTGTCACCACATTATTCCAAGTTGTTCCACCCTTCTTGCACTTAGGTACCACATGATCCAAGGTGAGGTCTTTTTTTTCAAAAACATCAAAGCAATACTGGCATGTATATAGATCTCGCAGAAAAACATTTGATCTTGAAAATTTAACATAGCTATGAAAGGGGTGGTAACTTTGTAACATTAGAATGCTTGGAACTTTCATTTCAATGCTTGGTGATCGAACCACCCAATCCTTATGCTCTTTGATTACTATGACGCTTCTGATGATAGACAGCTTGATTGCTGTTTTCCATGTAATGACTGACAGGGGTAAATAGCTGAGCGGTCTCCCATTTCCATTCAATAACAAACAATCTTGTGACATAAATTAATATTTATTCATTGAAATGATGATACAAAAGTTTCTATAAATAAAAAACCTACTAAGATCACAATTAGGTGACAAATTTTTACAATGATATATTTTTAGAAAGGTCTGGTATAACATATTGAGATAAATTTATTGAATTTAAATGAATTTTCCAGCATTTGAAGTATTTGGAACTCAGCACCTTGTAACTTTGTTGCTATGTGCTGCAGCGATTTATCTTTATCCTAAATTTTTTCAAAATAAGGATGAAGCAAAACAAATCTTAGGTGGAAAAATTCTTGCTGGAATCATGATTCTTCACATGATCACTCAGCCCATATACGATGTGCTTCTATTTAAGCTTCCTTGGAAGGGAGAATTTCCATTGCACATGTGTGACTTTTCAATGCTTGCCATGATCGTATACCTCCTTAAACAAAATGCTCCAAAAATTCTTTTTCACTGTGCTTATTTTTGGGGTATCTGCGGCGCAACCATGGCCATGGCAACACCAGATCTAGAATATGGCTTTCCGCATAGAGAGTACTCCCCATTTTTTTGGGGTCATAGTTTAATTTTATTGGCTGTTTTTTATGTGCTGATGGTGAGAAAGGAAAGACCCATTTTAAAAGATATATTGAAAGTTGTTGGGGTGACTCTGGTACTATTAATTTTTGTCTACATTGCTAATCTTTTAATTGGTCCTCCAGCTAATTATTGGTATTTGGTTGATCGACCGGTTGAGGGTACTCTAATGGATTACTTTCCAGACCCCCCGCTGCATTTGATCGGCACCATTCCATTGGCCATCCTTCTGTTTTATATTGCGTATTTACCCCTTCAAATTAAAGACAGGCTGAAAATATAATAAATAATATGAAACTTGAACCAAATGTTTGGTTTGATGAGGTCGTGAAAACCTATCATCTCATCTCACCCCACATACATCATACCCAGCTTGTTACCTGCCCTGATTTAAACGAAGAATTAGATGGCAAGTTTTTGTTTAAACCTGAGTCTTTGCAAATTACTGGGTCCTTCAAAGTTAGAGGTGCGCTTTCTGCTATCTCAAGACTGTCAAACGATGAATTAGAGCGAGGCGTGATAGCTTATTCATCTGGCAATCATGCGCAAGGGGTTGCTCACGCTGCCAAAGTATTTAACACTCCAGCAACCGTGGTAATGCCCAAAGATGCTCCCGAGAGAAAGATTGCCAACGCAAGAGCATTAGGAGCTCAAGTCATTTTTTATAATCGACGCACCGAAAGCAGAGAAGAAATGAGCAGAGAAATAGCTAAAGAAAAAAATCTGGTAATTATTAATCCTTATGACGCTTTAGAAACTATTTATGGTCAAGGGACTGCAGCATACGAAGTCATTCATGATGCCAACAACCCTAAACTAGACAATGCCATCATTTGTGCTGGTGGTGGCGGCCTGACTGCTGGCTCGTGCATCTCTATTAAGCATATCAATCCGCAGTGTAATGTTTTCACTGCTGAGCCTGAAGAATGGAATGACCATCAACTGTCTTTTGAAAAAAATGAAAGGGTTGCCATGGATACAAATCGAGATGGATTATGCGATGGTTTGCTCACGCCTACTCCTGGAGAAATACCCTTTGCAATCAACACTCATTTTGGTGTAAAGGGTTTATCTGCTTCGGATCAAGCTGTCTGCGAGGCCATGCGATTTGCGTTCAACCGACTCAATCTTAAATTAGAGCCAAGCGGTGCTGTTGCGCTAGCATGTTTATTGCAAAACAAGGAAAAGTTTCGGGGTTCAAGAACCTTGGTGATGCTTTCAGGAGGTAACGTAGATCAGAAAACTTTTGCTGAATGCCTGTCTAGAGCTAGTTAGAAGGATCATCTTTGTCTTGCTGCAAGACATCATCAATCCCTGTTTGGCTAATCATTACATCAACGATTACGCCTATCACCATATTGAGCAAAATTACGGCATTGATAACTATAAAAGAAACAAAGAAAATCCATGCATAAGGATAAACATCTATAACCTGTCCCATTATATTTGCCCAATCATCATAAGTAGAAACTTGCACTAAAGTTATTAAAGCCAAGCCAATGTTGCCCCAATTTTCTGGGTCCACCTTACCAAAGAACATAGTTCCAATAGCGCCCCAAACGTACATAAAGATAAACATTAATAAGGCAATAAAACCAACCCTAGGGATAGTTTTAATTAATGAGTCAATAATATGACGGAAAGCAGGCACCACGGTAATAATTCGTAAAACTCGAATAATTCTTAGTAATCTTGCAACAAATACACTTTCAACATTGTTAATGGGAACCAAAGAAATGGTCACGATTAAAAAGTCAAAGATGTTCCAACCATCACTAAAGAATTTAATCAAAGATCGTTCAGAGATCATTCGAATAATAATCTCTATCAAGAAAAATAAGGTGATCGCATAATTAAATAGATCTAAATAAAAGGTATACTCAGGCGGAATGTCATAAGAGCTAACACCTGCGTAGATAGCAGAGGCCACAATCACAGCAATGACAATACCGCTAAAGATATTACTATTTCTAATTTTTAAAAAGAATGTCACGAAACTGTTCATAAGATATTTATAATAAAGAGAAGTCTTGAATTTACAACTACCTTTACAGCACCGAGATAATTCATCAAGTCTGTAATACAATTACATAAAAATATATTTTAAGAATATGGAAGGATTATTAGAAATTATTTCAAATGTTTGGAACCAAGGTTTACTGGGGATAGGTGTAACTGAAATTATAGTTTCAGCACTCATTTTTATAGGTGGAGCAATAGTTAGGGCTTTTTTTGTTGGCAGTACAATGGCGCGATTAGAAAAATTAACATCTGACACAGAATCAGAGGTTGATGATGTTTTGCTCGAATCTCTAAGAAAGCCACTTGGATATATTCCTATAACAATTTCAATTTATATAATTGCTGTGTATTTGCCTCTTTCCGGCATAGCAGAGCTTTTTGCAACAAACTTAATTAAAGCAATGATTGCTTTCACAATTTTTACTGCTCTTGCAAATAGCATCACGCCTATTTTTCAAGCTTTTACATCTTCAACAGTTCTCACTGAATCTATGACTAAGTGGCTTGAGAGAGCTGCAAAAGTAATTATTTGGGTAGTGGGCATAGGAATAATATTTGACATATTTGGTGTTCAAATTGGGCCATTAGTAGCAGGCCTGGGATTATTTTCAGTGGCTGTGGCCTTAGGTGCTCAAGATTTCTTTAAAAATCTTATTTCTGGGTTACTTATTATTGGTGAAAATAGATTTCAACCGGGAGATAGAATTGAGGTCCCGGGTCATCTTCATGGAATTGTTGAGGACATAGGTTTTAGATCAACCCTAATTAGGATGTTTGATACTGCTCCTATGCTTGTGCCAAACAAGGACCTCTCTGATGTTAGTGTTATCAATCATGGTAATATGATTTATAGAAGAATTAGTTGGTCGGTTAATCTTACTTATTCAACAACTCAAGAACAACTTTTGAGTATTTGTAACCAAATTACAGCCTACATTGCTTCTAACGAACAATTTATTGAAAACCCAAACCAGGAATCTTTTGCAAGAACTGATGAACTCGGATCTAGCTCAATTGATTTAAGGATATTGTGTTACTCAAATCCTGTTAGTTTTACTGATTTCTCAAAAATTAAACAAAATCTTATATTTGAAATTATTAAAATTGTTAGGAGCAATGGTTCTGAGTTTGCTTATCCATCTCGATCAATCTACATTGAAAATAGCGAAGATCTGGATCCAAGCAAATACTTAGCCAAGGGTCTATCTGAAAAAATTTCTAATGAATCAAATCCACAGCAAGGCGAAGACTAACAATAGAGCTTAACCAATAAATAACTTTAATGTCTGAGCAAGGAATTTTAATTGCGACTTTAATTGTCCTAATGGGCTTGCTCATATGGGGAAAATGGCGATATGACGGAGTAACACTCGTATGCTTAGCCACACTAGTTTTATTCGGTGTTGTGCCTGTGGAAAGTGCATTTTCAGGATTTGGACATCCTGCTGTTGTAACTGTGGCTCTTGTGCTTCTAATAAGCAGAGGCTTGCAAGAAGCTGGGATAGTTAGCTTGGCAGGAAACTTGATGTCTCGTCTGACTCTCTCAGAAAATCAATACATGATAATGATGATGATTGTGGCTGCATTCTTGTCTTCATTTATGAACAATATTGGGGCTATGGCTTTATTACTTCCAATAACTTTATCTTTGTGTCAAAAAATGGAATGGAATCCCTCAAAATTTCTAATGCCGTTAGCTTTTGCCAGTATTCTTGGTGGCATGAACACCGTGATAGGTACTCCTCCAAATATTATCATTGCTCAGTATAGGCAAGAATATACAGGAGTTGCTTTTAATTTTTTTGACTACTCATTCGTTGGACTTGCCGTAAGCATCCTTGGTGTTTTATTTATTGCATTGATTGGCTTTAGGTTTGTAAAGGTTCGTAAAAATGACAATGAGACAACCAGACTGATAGATTTAAAAAACTATCTTTTTGAGGTAACTGTTAAAGAAAACAGTAAAGCAATCGGAATGAGACTTTCAGAAATTAAAAAAATTTCTGGCCCTGAAACTGAAGTCTTAGGCGTCGTAAATGAAACTGGAGGTGTTTCAAGAGTTTCAATGAGTAAAAAAATTCAACCTGGTCAAATCTTAGTTATTAAAACTTCTCCAGATTATATTTCCTCTATTCAAGAGTCCCTTGGGTTTGAAATTGCGGATGATTTGGTTACGGTTAAAGAATCTGACTTGGCAGAAATTGAGGTCATGGTTACTGCAGGATCTAGGCTTGTGGGCAGAAAACATGAATTTCTTAAAAGGCTTGCTTCAGAAGATCTTGCATTGTTGGGTTTGTGGCGCCAAGGTGCAAAATTTAGAACCAGACTTGCTAGAGAAGCATTTAAGATTGGAGATGTTTTATTGCTAGGTGTGAGAACCATTGACGATGAAGGAGTTAAGGAAAGAATTAAGCATCTAGGCTTGATGCCACTTATGGCTAGAGATCTTCAAACCATTCCCAGCAGAAGTCGATTGTTAAAAAGCTTGATATTTTTTGGGCTAGCAATTGGTCTGACTGCCTTTAATGTAATCAATATAGTGGTTGCATTTTTATTGTGTGTAATAGCTTTTATATCTATAAAAGTTTTAAATGGAAATTTATACAGAAATATTGAATGGCCAGTTGTGGTCATGCTGGCAGCAATGATTCCAGTTGGCCAAGCGCTAGAAACATCAGGGATCTCGTTGAGTATCGCAAACTTTATATCTTCCAGCACAGCAGGCATGGCTTTGCCTTGGTTAATCCTCATGGTCTTAGTAATTACAATGTTTGTATCAGATATCGTCAATAATGCAGCGACTGCTGTGATCATGGCGCCTATTGCAGCCAACCTAGCGATTCAGGTTGGATATCCAGTTGAACCTTTTCTTATGGCGGTAGCTGTCGGAGCCAGTTGTGCCTTTTTATCCCCAATTGGGCATCAGTGCAACACCCTGGTAATGGCCCCAGGGAATTATAAGTTTGGAGATTACTGGCGCCTTGGTTTGCCGCTTGAATGTGTGATTGTGGCTATCTCGATTCCAATGATTTTATTTGTATGGACGTAAAGTTTTATGCAAACTTAGATATTAATTTGCCTGCCTGATGATGATCTCTTCATAAAGAGAATGGTAGACCCGAATGGACTCGAACCATCGACCTTCGCAATGTCAATGCGACGCTCTAACCAAAACTGAGCTACGGGTCTAAATATTGGAGTATTATACAATCAGTGAGTGTTTATGCATCTATTTACATAAGTAAATAGATCAAACATTTACATTGGCTCTTTGAACTAAAAAATTTTTAGTTTCTTCTAAGATAGACTGAGTCTCTGATGTATTGTCTTTATCTAAGAGTTTTTCAAGCTCTATCATAACTTTGCTCATAGAACCCCAAGGGCCCTCTTCATTAAGACGCTGATTAATAAGAGATTGATAACGATTCATCATATCTTCTGGGGCAACCTGCGGGTAAAACTGACAGATTAACCTTTCTGCAAATAGCCTATGACGATCATCACTTATATTGCGGCAAATTTTTATTCTCTCCTCAGCTGAATCAATGCGATGAAAGTCAGCCATTAAATCCTTGTCTTCTTTAGAAGGAAAACCTCCGGCATAAATCATCTGCTCAATATGATCATATTCATTATTCCAATTATTAATTTTGTCTGCCATGGCTTGGCTAACAAGCGCTTGAAAATCAAGATTGTCTCTAACTTGCTTGGCCCGATTTTCTAAAATGGTAAATTCCATATCAAAAGAATTTTTATCATCAATCATGGAGCTGGGGCATATGGGTATGGTTTTGTTAATGCCATATTTTTTAAAGGGGCCTGTTTTTCCAGGTTTTTGAACTAGGGAATATATTTCTTGGGCATCAAGACCAAAAATTTCATCAGGCTCAAAACTTAAATCAAAAAACATTAAGTCATTGGGTGCACTGCTACCGCAAGGCACAACAGGATATCTAAAAACCTCACGCCTAAAGACTTCACCTAATCCTAAAAAACCTGGCTGTTGGACAGCTTCATTGACTCCTGCCTTAGAAGAAATGCTAAGAAAAAAATCTATTAACTCTGGTTTTTTCTTGTTAATAATTTCTAGAAGAGAGATCATTAATTTACAGTCAGCAATTGCATCATGTGCGTCCCCGATTTCAATTCCATTAGCCTCAGCTATATCTGCTTGTTTTAAACTAATTGCAGGACCGCCCTCATAAAGTGGAATATTTAATAAATCTGGTGAAAAAGCAGCAATATTGTGCATCATCAATAAAAGGTCAAGCCTACTATTTCCATTGGTATTGGTAAGGTAAGACTCAAATAGATTCCAATAAAACTGTCTTCTGATCAGCTCTTCATCATAGGCCATGCCGTTGTATGTTATAAAAACTGCGGGTTCATCTATGGTCCACTGTCGCCATTGACGATTAAGGTCTCGCATCATTTCGTAATGGGAAACGTTGGAATTAAAAAGATGAGTTTTCTTATTGGTAACCATGGCCATCGGATGAGGGATTGCCCATGGCAGAGGAGCGCAGCCTAAATTCTGTTCATCTTGAATTTCTAAATTACGATTGGCTTGAATTGATCCACATTGAAGTATTTGAGCAAAGTCTTTAATTAGCCCAGTTGTCTCGGTATCGTAAAAAATTAAATTATTTGATAAGGCCACACTTAGGTAGGATATTTACCTAGCTCATACCTTGCAACTGCTCGTCTATGAACCTCATCCGGACCGTCGGCAAGTCTTAATGTTCTCATGCCCGCATACATTCTTGCCAGCGGAAAAACCTGAGATACTCCTGCACCGCCATGCATCTGAATGGCTCGATCAATCACATCACAAACAATATTAGGAACAATGACTTTAATTTGAGCAATCTCACTAGCAGCAACTTTATTGCCAACAGTATCCATCATGTGTGCCGCCTGCAAAGTTAAAAGTCTTGCCATGTTTAACTCAATTCTTGAATTGGCAATAATATCCATGTTGCCTCCTAGCTGAGACAAGGGTTTGCCAAAAGCAACTCTGCTTTGAGATCTTTCACACATCATTTGCAGAGCTCTTTCACCTAAGCCGACAGCTCGCATACAGTGATGAATTCTGCCGGGTCCAAGGCGACCTTGGGCAATTTCGAAGCCACGACCTTCACCAAGAATCATGTTGCTTTTCGGAACTCTTACATTGGTAAATTTTAAATGAGCATGGCCATGAGGAGCATCATCCCAACCAAAAACCTCCATCATCTTTCTTACTTCAATTCCCTCAGAATCCATTGGAACAAGAATTTGAGAATGTCTTTTGTGTCTTGGAGAGTCTGGATCTTGATCGGTTACACACATAAACACAATTATTTTACATCGAGGGTCTCCAGCACCTGACGTCCACCATTTCTCACCATTAATCACATACTCGTCACCTTCAAGAACTGCAGTAGCAGCCATATTGGTCGCATCCGAAGAAGCGACCCCGGGCTCAGTCATACCAAAAGCCGATCTAATCTCTCCTGCTAATAAAGGCTTTAACCATGTTTCTTTCTGCTCCTCAGAACCATACCTTTCGAGCACTTCCATGTTGCCAGTATCAGGCGCGGAACAATTGAAAACCTCTGAAGCTATTCCGACTGCTCCCATTTTTTCTGCCAGATGAGAGTATTCAAAATTACTCAAACCAGTGCCAAATTCTCCTTCATATCCAGGCAAAAAGAAATTCCATAAGCCTTCTGCTTTTGCCTTCGCTTTCATTTCTTCCATGATGGGTGGAACACACCACCTACCGCCTTCTTCAGTTTGCTGGGCATATTTGGCTTCATTGGGCCTAATCTCAGTATCTATAAAATCTTGCACTCGATCAAGAAATGCTTGAACTTCTGGTCTTAAATCTCGCATGATTTTCCTTTTATTAGCAGATGTTATTTACAATATAAGTATTGTGAATATTACAAATTAACTTTATTATTAGTATTTAATTTAGTAATTATCATAACTGCAAACTTGATGCAGCGCTACAGGATCAGGCAAAAATGAAAATAAGTTCTTTTGATTTAAATCTTTTTGTCATCATGAACTCTATCTACACTGAGGGCAGTCTCACTAAAGCAGCAGAAGTGGTTGGAATTACACAACCTGCTGTATCGAATGCCCTGTCAAGATTAAGAGAAAAATTTGATGATGAGTTATTTGTAAGAACTGGTAGCGGCATGGTGCCCACGCAAAAAACCGAGAATATTATCAAAGATATTCAAAATGCTCTTCAACTCATGCAAAAAAGTGTCAATGAGCCCGATGAGTTTGATCCGGCGACTAGCCAAAAAACTTTTAGGATTTCTCTTGGTGATATCAATGAGGGTCGAATTCTTGCAATTCTTATGGGCAAAATAGAAAAGCAAGCTCCAAGCATCAAACTCGAATGCTATTACTCTGCCAGAGATCAGGTGCCTCATGCCCTAGCAACAAACGAATTGAGTTTTGCTGTAGATCCTTTCATACCCAACTCAAAAGACACAAATTCAATTAAAGTTTTTTCTGATCGATTTGTTGTAGCTCACCGCGCCAATCATCCTGTCTCCAAGCTTTCAAACGTAGACTTAGACGAAATAATGAAATTAAAATATATCAACATCTCGAATAGAAAAAGAGGTGCCTCTGTTGTAGAAATGGAAATGCAAAAGATGCAATTACAGCCTGAGATTGCCCTTAGATCTCAGCATTATCAAGTGACTCCAGAAATAGTTCGCTCAACCGATTTATGTTTACTTTGTTCTGAGACTTTTGCAAAAAAACATGGGCTTAGCTTCATTGAAATACCTATCAATGTTCCTGCTCTTGAGCAATATCTGATTTGGCATACCAGTGATGATAATGATGGATCACACATATGGATGAGAAATCTTATTATCGAATCTTTTAAAGAAGTAAGCTCAATTTAGACTTTAGGCGCTTCGCCATAATATAAAAAGGAAGCTATTTTGGGCCCTTTGATATACTTTTTCTTTAAATCCTTAAATTCGAATCCTCCAGACAGAATCAATTCTTCAATATTTCTATTTAGATTGCACCCACCAGCAATTTTATTCCACAAAGGTGTTATTCGATGCTGCCATTTTTGAACGTTTGGCTCAGGGGCTAATCCATGCTCCATAAAAAATAATGAGCCGCCTGGCTTAAGCAGTCTGCGAGCCTCCGCTAGAGCCATCATGGGATCTGAGATAGTACATAAACTAAATCCTATGACAACACTATCAAATGTTGCTGATTCTAGATCAATGGATTCTGCTGATGCCTCAATAAAAGAAATTTTAGAGTTAAAGTTTGAAGCCCTCGATTTTGCAATAGCCACTGAACTAGGAGCTGGATCAACTCCCACTATCTCAGAGACTCTATCAAAATCATAAAAATCAAAATTTAATCCTGAGCCTACCCCTATTTCCAAAACTCTTCCATGAGCTTTAGGGATGATTTGAGCTCTCTTTTTTTGAAAGCCCTCCATGCCACAACAGCAGTCTAATAGTTTAGGTAAAAAATATTTTTCGTACAGACTCATGACTGGCTCAGATCATGACCTGCTGTACCAACCAACCCTCCATCTGAAGGTATAACCGCGCCAACGGTATAAGCTCCAGCTCTTGAGCACAAGAAAAGCGCTAAGCCTGCTATATCTTCAGGAGAACCAATTCGTTTTCTAGGGTTTCTTGACTCTATTAATGAATAATCATGATTTACTGCAGCACCTAACATCATAGATTCATATGGACCTGGCGCTATTGCATTGACCAAAATATTCTCTCTAACCAATCTTTTTGCTTGCACTCTAGTCAAATGATGAACCGCTGCCTTTGAGGCTCCGTATGCATAACTCTCTAAAGCAGGCACATTCAAACCATCAATTGATCCAATATTAACAACCCTAGCAGGATCTTCAGTAGAAGCTTGATTCGCTAACATAGGGGTGAGTTTTTGAGTTAAATAAAAAATACTTTTAACATTCAAATCCATAACTTTATCCCAACCCTTTTCTGAATATTCTGCATAAGGTTCACCCCATGAGGCTCCTGCATTGTTAATGAGAAAATCAATGTGATCCTCTTTTGATTGAATGAATTCAACAAAATTATTCATTCCATCCATGCTACTTAAATCACAAGGGACAGGAATACACTCTCCCTCATGAAGCTCAGATAATTCTTTAGCTTTTTCAATCAAAGCGGCTTCTTTCCTAGCTGTAATATATACCTTAACTCCATTAGCCAAAAAGCCTGCAGCAATCATCTCGCCTATTCCTCTTGAGCCACCCGTTACAATTGCCACTTTTCCTGAGACATTAAAAAGGTCTGCGATTTTCATACTTCTCCTTGCATAATTTAGTGAATGCTTATGTTCCCTTGAAATCATTATGAATTCAATAGCATTGCCTTTAGAATACCTGCATGGATTTAACTATCAATATTATTCTGCTACTTACAGGAATCACTATCCTTGTTTGGGGTGCAAATAAATTTGTTGACCATGCATCTGTTTTGGCTAAGTAT
>JADHNV010000024.1 GCA_016779285.1 SAR86 cluster bacterium | reverse complement strand
AGGACTTTCCTCGCGGTTTGGGAATGGAGCCAATCCATTTTTCTGGCGAATCGAAGAGAGAGCGTCTTTTCTACCGGTCAAGATTTTATGAGGATAGGCTTGATGTCCTACATCCCAAATTATTTTGTCATCGGGTGTGTTATAAAGATAGTGCAAGACCACGGTTAGCTCTACTACTCCTAAACCCCCACCAAGATGACCGCCACTTTGACCAACGCTGTAAAGCATGTGTGCTCGCACATCATCTGCTAGGGACTTGAGCTCAGGAGAAGTTAAGCATTTAATATCTTCTGGAGTATTTACCTTGTCTAAAATTGGAGTTTTGGGAAGGGTTGATGGAAGTTCAGAAAATATTTTCATCTTAGTTTTTTCTTTTTACCATAAACTCAGCCAATGCAATTAAGCTTGCAGCCTCATTATTTTTAAATGCATTCTCTAATTTGTTAATACATCTATTTGAAAGAGCGTAAGCTTGGTCGACAGACTCTTTTTTACCGTATGCACTCACATAGGTTAACTTTTTATTTAGCATGTCTGACTGATTATTTTTACCTAAAGTCTTTGAATCTGAGGAGGCCTCTAAAACATCATCCATAATCTGAAAAGCAAGACCAAGGTCTATACCAATCTCACCTAAAATGGCTAGTTGATTTGTTTGCTCCTCCTCACCTTCATGAGGCATGGTTACTGCTGCTTGAATTAACTTTCCGGTTTTGAGCTCATGTATTTTTTTAATATCATTGTATTCATTTCTTTCAGCATCTAAGTCATATTGTTGACCCAAAATCATGCCTGTGTAACCGCATGCATTTGCTAGCGTTTTAATTGAGCTAATCTTTTGTGGTTGAGATATTTCGAGCGATGAAGCAATTGTTTCATAGGCTAATGCTTGAAGGGCATCACCGGCTAGGATGGCCGTGGCTTCATTGTATTTAATATGATTTGAAGCTTGACCTCTTCTCATCTCATCATTATCCATTGAAGGTAGATCATCATGGATTAAGGAGTAGGTATGCATAAGCTCGATGCTGGCAGCCATATCAGTTAATGCTGAGGTGGAGATTTTTTTATTGAGATTTCCAGAAGCAAAAACTAACCCCGCTCTGATGCATTTACTATCTGCTAAAGCTGAATATCGCATAGCAGAAGTTATTTTACTATCACCTGAAAGAAGGACGTCAATGCGATTTAATACTTTCTCTTTGCATTCAGACAGGAAGCTTGCAGACATAAATCTGATTTTAGCTATCCAAGTCTACTGCATCGCCATTGTCTAAAAGTTTTTTTACTTTTAGCTCAGCCGAAGAGAGCTGCTTTTGACATTCTTTTACCAAACCAATCCCTTCCTCAAAAGATTTAACACTATCTTCTAAACTGATATCACCATCTTCAAGTTTGGCAACTATTTGCTCAAGCTTCTTTAAAGATGATTCAAAATTTACTGTATCTTTTTTGGTCATGACTTATTGTAACTTATGATTTTTTATCCATCACTTAACTTGAAGATTTAAATAGCTCAAATCTATTCTCCAGCCATATTTTTATGCGGGAGGGAAGTATTAACGCAGCAGGAGTAAAAATTAATGTAAGAATTGTGCTGAAACCCAGTCCAAATACGATCGATGATGCAAGGTTCTGCCACCAACCGACCACACGACTACCAACAATAATTTCTCTAGCTATAACATCAATGCTTAAACCAATTGCAAGCGGCATCAAGCCAAAAATTGTTGTAGCTGTGGTCAACAGAATAGGGCGCAATCGTTGATTGCATGTTTTGATAATAATATCTTCGGTGGTCAGATTTGGAAATTCACCTTTTAATCTATTAAAGGTATCAATTAGGACAATATTATTATTCACTACAATTCCAGATAAAGCCACAATCGCAATTCCTGTCATGGTTGTGCTAAAAGGTTTTCCAGCAATAAGAAGGCCTATTAAAACGCCTACTATTGACATAAATACAGCACTTAATACTAGAACTGATTGATAGAAACTATTAAATTGAGTAACAAGCAAAATCAGCATTAACGATAATGCAGTTATAGAAGCGATAGTTAAAAATTTTGTAACCTCCTCGGTCTCTTCTTGCATACCTCTAAATTTTGTTTCTATTCCCTCTTCAAAATTTTGTGTTTCTAGCCATTTGCTCATTTCGCTTACTTTATCTGAAACTAAGTATTCTGAAGATTCTGTTGCCACCCCAATCTCATGAAAAAATCTCCCATTCCTTCTAATTACAGATTGGCGATTTTCTTTTGGGATAAGTTTGATGAAGGTGCTAACTGGAATAAGACCATTAATTGAATTAACCTTTAAATCTTCAATGCCGCTGAGTGATCGCATGGACGAGCCAAATCTAGCTCTTATCTCAACCTCATCTTTTGAGTCATCGGGTCTATATTCTCCCACTTTAAATCCATTTGTAAGCATCTGTACCAATGCTCCAATATCAACAATACTTACCCCAAGCTGAGCAGCTTTTTGCTTATCCACCTCAACTTTCCATTCAATCAATGGATAGGGCAGGGTTGAACGAATATTTGTTAAACCAACCACTTCATTGATCATATATTGCTCAATTTTTTCTGTTGTTCTAGCGACCGATTCTTCATTGTTTCCAAAAATCCCTAATTCAATTGGTGAACTAAAAGAGGGGCCACCTTCTTCGGGTTTAATTTCAACAATTATTCCAGGTATATCAGAAGTAACTTTTTGGACATTAGCAATTACTTCTTTTCCAAGAATATCTCTAAACTTAGAGTCAACAACCTCAAAAAACCCTCTTGCAACAGAGTCGCCTCCAGAGTTAAACCATTGCGTCCCAGTTGTTAGATATAAATTTTCAATGTGCTCAACTGTTTGAATTTTTTGTTCAACAATCTCCATGATTGCTTTGGCTTCAGTAGAAGAAAAGTTTCCTCTTGCCCGAACAGAAATCTCAGCAGCAACAGGGTCTACATCTGCAAAGTAGAGGGTTCCTTTATTGAAGTTTCCATACATTGCATAACCAAAAAACCACAAAAGCATTACAACAGCTATGATGGTCTCTCCAGGATTCCTAACAAATTTTTTCAAAACTCTTGAATAGAAACTGGAAATTTTATCAAAGAGAATTTCACCAGTTTGTTCACTGTCCCCTGAGACTAAGTTTGATCGTCTCTGCCCAAATATAGAGCCAATGACTGGGGTAATGATTAAAGCATAAACAAGCGATGCTGATAGCACGATAAATACAGTGATAGGAAGAAAACGCATGAATTGACCTGTAAATCCAGGCCAGAAAATTAGTGGTGTGAAAGCAGCAATAGTTGTTGCGGTTGAAGCAATGATAGGAAAAAACATCCTTTTTGAAGACAGTCGATAAGCTTCTTTTCGATTCAAGCCTTCAGAAATTTTTCTATCTGCATATTCTGTTACAACTATGGCGCCATCGATCAACATCCCTAGGCCAAGCAAGAGACCCATCATGACCAGAAAATTAAATTCCATGTCAATCACTCTTAAGATAATGAATGTAAGCAAGAAACAAAACGGAATAGAAAGTCCAACCAACATGCCAACCCTAACACCCATGCTTGCTATGACAAGAATCATGACAAGGAATATTGCTGTGATAATATTTCCTTCCAACTCAGATATCATCACCTCGGCCCATACAGTTTCATCATTGGTTCTAACTATTGATAAATTTTTAGGTAAAGTTTTCTCAAATTCTTCTTTGACTGCAATAATATTCCTTTTTGCATCAATCGCGTTTGCACCAACTCTCAATCGGATTTCAAGCGTCACTGCATCCTGACCATTTACTTTTGCAAAAGATGAATAATCTTTAAAAGTTCTTCTTATCTCGCCGATATCACTCAAGGTTACAACAGCATCTTGGGTGACTTTGATTGGTATGTTGTATACATCTTCAGCAGTTTCAAAAATACTTGGAACTTCAATGTTAAATTTTCCTGAGCCAGTATCCTGAGCCCCACCTGGTATTATCAAATTATTGTTTGAAATTGCTCTAGCTAATTGGCTAAGTGTAATTCCGTAAGTTTCCATCTTGGATTTATCGATCACACCTTCTAAGACTTCCTCGGGAGCACCTCTCAAATCTGCCCCAAGGACCTCTTTTATTGCTTCAAGTTTGTCTTGTAATTCTCTAGCAATGAAAACTTTTTGACGCATTGAAGCTGAGCCTAATATGCTTAGGTTCATTACAGGAAATAAAGCAAATGAATATTCTCTAATCTGCGGATCTTCTGCCTCTCTGGGGAGTTGAAATTTTACTTCCTCAACAGCCTGCTTGATATCTCTTAGAGCTGTATCAATGTCATAGCCAACCTCAAACTCTGCAACGATTCTTGCAAAACTTAATCTAGCTGAAGATGAAAGCTCTTTGATGCCAGGAACGCTTCTTAATCTAGTTTCTAGAGGCCTAGCTATAAGTCGTGAAGCATCACTGGGAGATGCTCCATCTAAAAAAACTTCTACGCTTACTAGTGGAAGCTGAATGTTTGGGTCTGCTGCGACCCCGATGGTTGAACGAGCGTATGCTCCTGCAATAATTATTGCCAAGGCAATAGCAAGGGTAGTTCTTGCTTTAGATAAAGCAAAATCTACTATTCTTGTCATGTGATATCGAGAGGCACTTTGATTACTTCCTGGCCATTTTCAACAAAGCCCTGTCCCCTCACAATTATTTGTGTAAGGTTTGGAATGCCAGTGACCCAGACCCCATCTTCAGTATCTTCAATAATTTTGATAGGAAGAAATTCAACAATATTATTGTCTGTAACTGCTCTTACTCCCAAAGTACCTGCATCAGATAAAAGTAGGATTGATGAAGAGATTTTTGTTGCTAGTATTTTATTTGTAGAAATTTTTAAAGTCCCGGTAATACCATCTCTAATAATTCCTTGAGGATTTTTAACTTGAGCTTCGACTCGGAAGCTTCTGGTCGACGGAGTCGCGCTTTTAGATACAAAGCTCAGCTTACTATTTATAATATCACCCGTGACTAATTCTATTGAAATATTTTGACCTTTTACCACATTTTTAATATCCGCCTCAGACACTTCAGCAACAAATGTAACAGGGTCTAATTCAATAATTACCGCACATACTTCACCTCTATTTATATAGTTACCAGGCTTCACTATCATTTCAACATAACCTTTAAAGGGTGCTTTGACTTCTGTTCTATTGAGCTCAACCACTCCGAGCCTGCAAAGGACTTGATTTTTTTCTACCCACTGCCCTTGGACCACATTGTTTGGCATGACCTCACCACTAGTTTTAGCTAAAACTCTCACTCTTTTTTCCGAGGAAGCAGATGCATTTAAAGTGATGACTGGTGAATAAAATTGTGAAGCAGCTTCTTGAGTAACAACCTTGGTTAACTCAGAATCTTCTTTTAATTCAATGATTTTCTCTTCAACAAATAGACCAGAAATCATCCAAAGAATAATCGGTATTAGTATGTAGAGTGAAATCCGGACGTTCTTATTCATTAATGTATAACTTTTATATTTTCCCAGTTATCTAGGCTAGGGTCGGTGATTATAGTGCATGCTTTTTGTAAAGTACACTTTACAATATTAGAGACCATGTTTTTTACGTAAACTTTCCAAAAGTTTCAAATCAAGAGGCTGCAATTGATTTGAGGCATTTTTATCAGGGAGGTCAAATTTTTTTCCAGATTGGCTCTCTTTAACAAGACGGAGGTAAATCTTTGAAAATGCGTGAAATGTATTATTATTATTTGGCGAATTAATTAATTCCCAACCAACTTCTCTCGCTGCCCAATAAATAATTGGGTGTGTCCAAGAATAGCTGTATCTAGGAGGGGAGGATTTTTGAGCTTCAATAAATGCCTCATGCGGGCTAGGTATATTGATAGAGTCCATTGATACTGAACATGCTTTTATAATCTCCGTGAGAGTAGGCAGGTAATCATTGGCTTCTATTACGGTTTCAATAGCAGCATTAATACTTTCTGCTGGATATTTTTTTAAACTCTTGGCCCAAAGTTTTTTTGCTTCATTGAGCTTATGATCAGTCCCAAAAACTTTGTAGAATTGATAATGGTATGAGAGCTCAAGTTTTAAAAAGAGATTATCGATGGCTTCTATGAATCTCTGACGCTCAGAGTTCAAGGTTTTCTGCCCAGGAGGCATCTTTTGTTCTTTGTTCGAACTCTTGAGAAAAGTCTCCGGGTTCATTATGTCTGTGAGCTTTTTTGTCATTTTTTCCTTCATAAGTACCAATCAACTCTTTGCGTTTTACAAAATCAACAAATTTTGAGTTCCAGGATCTTAGCGCTGTTCCATTCTCTTTCCAATAGAGTATAAACTCCTTCAAGTGTTTTAAAGCATCATTTTTTGAGACATTAGCTAATTCCAAAATATCAAAAGCATCAGAAGATGGCGACCAATGATCATCGATACAAACGGGCAAGCCTTTATTTGTAGAATTCTCTTTAACCCACTCTCTGCGAATGAAATCAACAAACAATACATTCCAGTTATCTCGAATTTGATTTTTTTCAAGCCAATACATCTTGAATTCATTTACTTTGCTTTCAATAAATTCTTTATCAACATTGCCCATGCCTAGAACTTCAAATGCCTGTGCAGAAGGAGCCCAGGATTTCTCTAGCTTTCTTTTACCTGCATTAAGATTATTTGAAGGCAGCTTTAAGGAGTAAAGATTTTTACTTCGGGCAGACTCAATTTTCTTAGAAGTTACCTCAGGAGAGATTAATTTCAAATCTATTAGCCTGTTTATGTTTTTTAGAATTTCCTCTTCAGCAAAAAAAGGCATGCTTTCTTTCAGAATTGCAGCTATTTCGTTGGGCGAAGACAGCTCAGTTTTAATCGTTTTTGCTGCAGCCAGGACAATTGCACACTCAATGCCAAGAGTTTCAGCTTGTTGAATGGAGAAAGTAAATAAATCCTCTTTCAATTACCCTCGCCTCTTTTGGACAGCTTCACTGATTATATTGAGGCAATTAAATGTGTCATCCCAGTTCATGCATGCATCTGTAATACTTTGACCATATGTAAGGTTATCAGTGATGCTCTGGTTACCTTCAACCAGATGACTCTCGAGCATCAGGCCTCTTAAATTTTGATTGCCAGATGAAATTTGATTAGCTAAGTCCTTTACGACATCAATTTGCTTTTTAAATTGTTTCTGGCTATTTCCATGACTCGCATCAACCATAATAGAGTTATTAACATCAGCTTCAATCAATGCAGTTAATGTTTTTTGAATAGCTTCTGAGCTAAAGTTAGGCTCTTTTCCGCCTCTTAAAATAATGTGTGAATCAGAATTTCCAGATGTTTTATAAATGGAGACTCGCCCATCCTTGGTATTTGAAAAAAATACATGAGGATGATTTGCAGCTTGAATACCATCAATTGCAGGTTTTAGAGCCCCAGTAGTACCATTTTTAATGCCCACCGGGCACGAAAGACCAGAGGCTAACTCTCTATGACATTGACTTTCTGCTGTTCTAGCTCCAATAGCTCCCCAGGAAACAAGATCAGCAACATACTGAGGAGAAATCGGATCTAAGAACTCTGTACCAACTGGCAGACCCATAGCAGCAATATCTTTAAGAATTTTTCTTGCCAGCATTAAACCTTTATTCGCATCATAACTTTCATTTATATCTGGATCATTGATCAAACCTTTCCAGCCTACTGTTGTTCTAGGTTTTTCAAAATAGACTCTCATAATTATTAATAAATTTGTATTCAATGAGTCTCTTGCTTCTTTTAATAATTTGGCATATTCAATTGCAGATTCGGGATCATGAATAGAGCAAGGTCCACAAATCACAATTACTCTGTCATCTTTACCATGCAAAATTTGGCTCACTTCATTCCGCGTTCCATAAACTAATTTAGAAATCTCGTCTGTCAAAGGATATTCTGATATTACCTCATTAGGCGTAATGAGATCGAATTTCTCAACAATTCTTGTATTGTCTGTGTGGTAAATGGATTCCATGCACAAATATTAATGTAAATAAATAAAAAAAATAGGCTTTCTCCGATCTAATTAATTCTTTTTAAGGCCTTGTAAATGCTTTAAAGAAAACTTTTAAGGCAATATTTTTATTAAAAATCACAAGATGTTGTGTTAAAAAAGGCATATAATTACAGCATCTTGTATAAATTGAACTTATGAAGTCTCAAGCGCAACTAGAATTTCCACAATTTAAAGGTGAGGCTTTAACCCAACTTCCTGACGACTTATTTATTCCACCTGAAGCTTTGGAGATCTACTTGGAAGATTTTTCTGGGCCAATGGATGTATTGCTTTACTTGATCCAAAAAAAAGATATTAACATTCTGGATTTAGATCTCTCTGAGATTACAGATCAGTACATCCAATATATTGAATTAATGGATGCATTAAAAATTGAACTCGCAGCTGATTATTTGGTAATGGCTGCAACCCTTGCTCATATTAAATCTAGGATGTTGATCCCTCAATCTGAAGAAGAAGAGGAGGAGCAAGACCCTCGATCAGAACTTATTCGAAGGTTACAAGAATATCAAAGGTATAAAACTGCATCTGAGTCTATCTCTAATTTACCAAGATTAGATAGAGACTTCTTTCTTGCATCAACTGCCTTGCCAAAATTTCAAGAACGTGAAACACCCTTAGATATATCAGCCCAAGAACTTGCAGCACTCTTTCAGGAGGCTTCAATGCGTCCTAAATTTTCGGCGCATCATGAAATTCATTTCGAGGAATTATCCACTCAAGATAGAATTGCTTTGATTTTATCAATTCTCAATAAAAGAAACGTGATTCAATTCTTTCAAACTTATCAGAAAAAAGAAGGCAAGAAGGGAGTTGTCGTTGCTTTGCTTGCATCTTTGGATCTAGCTAAAGATGGACATGTCGAGCTTATTCAAAACCCTGACTCTAATCAACTTTATCTCAAATCAACCAATCGAGGAGTGCATTAGATGACCGATTTACAAAACTTACCCAATATTGTTGAGTCCATTCTTTTTGGTGCAGGCAGACCTATGCGATTATCTGAGATGAAAACTCTAATGGGATCTCAGAATATAGAAGTAGATTTAACCAGTATTAAAGTTGCTTTAAATACTCTTGAGGAAAGATATGCCGATAGCTCCATTGAAATTAAAGAGGTTGCATCAGGTTTTAGAATGCAGATCAGAGAGAGTTATGGCGATTGCCTTTATCCATTATGGAACGATGCCTCTAGCAGACTCTCTAAAGCATTAATGGAGACCATATCTATTATTGCTTATAAGCAACCTGTAACTAGAGGTGACATCGAAGACATCAGAGGTGTCACTGTTAGCACTCAAATAATCAGATCATTGCTTGATAGAGAGTGGGTTAAGGTAGCAGGTTACAGGGATGTTCCAGGCAGGCCTGCTCTTTATGAGACAACTAAAAACTTTTTAAATGATTTAAACCTCAAATCAATTAATGATTTACCACCGCTTCCTGAGGCTTTACCAGCTGATGAAGCCCTGGATCAGTTAGAAGCTGGCTAAACGCATGCTTCGATTGCAGAAGTTTTTGGCTCAAGCTGGCTTGGGTTCAAGGCGTTCATGTGAGCAATTAATCAAAGAGAATAAAATTTTTGTTAACGGTGAAATAGCCTCTTTGGGAACAAAAGTCTCTGAAACGGATGAGGTAATTTTTGACAACCAAAAAGTGGTTTTAAAAACTGCTGACTTAAAAATCATAATGTTGAATAAACCACCTGGAGTTTTGTCTTCAAGGAAAGATGAGAAAAAAATTAAACTCGTTTTTGATTTTTTACCAAAAGTTGAAAATGAGCCTGATTGGATTGCAGTTGGAAGACTGGATATTAATACCTCTGGTTTGATGTTATTTACCAATGATGGAGCAATGGCCCATCAACTTATGCATCCCTCATTTGAAATTGATCGAGAATATCTTGTTAGAGCGAGAGGTCATTTCAACGAGCAGAAGAAAAAAAATATGCTTTCAGGTGTGAAAATTGAAAATGAAGTGTATAAATTTTCCGATATCGTGCCAGGAGAAAAACAAAGCTCGAACCAATGGTTTTCAGTTTGTATGCTTACTGGAAAAAATCGTGAGGTTAGAAAACTGTTTGAATCTCAAGATTTAGAAGTTAGTAGATTGAAAAGAGTTAGAATCGGGCCAATTTTTTTACCTTCTACTCTGAGAGAGGGATCATGCATGAACTTGACCGAATCTCAAATTCAAGAACTTCAAAATTATGGAAATTAAGAAAACTTACAAGGCTTAATTGTAAATTTAAGAAAAAAATTTTAACTTAGACCGAGGAGAATATATTTAAGTCTCTTTAGCGTGCCTTAACTTTCTGAGACAGATCAGCATATTCATAGTAGTTCTGCTTTGAATCAGAGCTTTCTTCGCTAAAAAACCATAAGTAACAGTCCACAAGATCGCTGGGAGTTTTGAGAGAATTAGGGTTTTCAGCAGGTCTTGCTGATGCCCTCATTTTTGTTTGGGTTGCACCAGGATCAAAATTAAATACTTTAATGGGGGATGTGGTTTCTAGCTCGTTAGCAAAAATTTCCGCCAATCCCTTTAAACCAAATTTTGAAACTGAGTAGGCGCCCCAAAAAGCTCTACCTACATTTGCTACTCCAGATGAAGTAAAAATGATTCTCGGGAGCATTGATGATTCAAGCATTGTTTTCAATGTTTTGGTAAGCAGAAATGGAGCTCTGAGATTAACATTTAAAACCTCATCCCATCGTGACAATTCGTAATCTTCCAAGGTTGTCATTGTGCCTAAGATTGCAGCATTGTGGATGATGCCGTCTAGTGAAGTAAACTCCCCAGCAATTGCATTGAAAATTTCATGCGCTGATTCATTGTTTAATAGACTAAGATCAGCTTCCAAGATTAAGTGCTTTTGCGATGGAAAAGATTGTTCAAGTTGATCATAAACTTTGTCTAGCTTTAAAGAGTCCCTACCTAAAAGAATAATATTGGACCCCAATTTTGAAAACTCAATTGCTAAAACTTTACCAATTCCATCGGTTGAACCTGTGATCAGTATTGTTCTATTAGAAAGATCCATTGTTATAGTTGTGAAATTAATTGATAAAGATCGCTTGGATGATTTGCTCCAAGAATATGTTCGTTGTGATCATTTTTAAGTGAATATCCATAATAACAAGCAATCACTTGAGTGCCTGCATTTAGCCCCGCTTCAAGATCTTTCTTATGATCGCCAACATAGATGCATTCAGCAGGATGAATGCCCAAATCCTTACAGCCCCTTAAAATTCCTTCAGGATCTGGCTTGATAGCATTTAAGTGATCAGGACATATCAGAGTTTTGCAATTTCTAAAGGTCGCCTCATTCCTTAAGATTGACTGGGCAAAACGTAAGGGCTTGTTAGTCACAATCCCATAGGGGATATTATCCTCTTTTAAGGAACCCAGCATTTCTTTAATGCCATCAAAAGGACCGCCGTGCTGTAAAAGATTTAATTCATATTCTTCTAATAGTTCTTCTCTTAAAGCAGCACACTTATCATCTGACATGCCGATGTTGAAGCCTAAACTTACAAGTTTCCAACTTCCATCAGATACGTGACTTCGAATGATTTCAGGATCTAGTTTTGGTTGATTATACTTTTCAAGCAAATTATCTAAGCTCGCAATAAAGTCTGGAGCAGAATCTAAAAGAGTGCCATCAAGATCAAATAAAACGCCTTTAGGCATTTTTCGACCCATGCATCATATAGTTGACTCCGAGGTCATTATTCAAATTTGCAGTATGGAAAATTGGATTGTAAAACATCCCCTTACTTTCAATTAATTTTATGCCAGCATTTCGCATATACCTTTCTAACTCTGCTGGTTTAATAAACTTATTCCATTCATGCGTTCCTTTGGGCAAAATATTAAAAATATACTCTGCTCCAAGAATTGCTGTAACAAAGGATCTGGCATTCCTATTCAATGTTGAAAGAAACATTTGGCCGTTGGGCTTTAAAAGCTCAGAGCATGCTTGGATAAGCTGACCGGGATCAGGGACATGTTCAATTACTTCCAGACAACAAACCACATCAAATGATTCCTTTTCTTTTTTTGCCAACTCTTCAGCAGTGATCAGCCTGTAATCAATATTAATTTGCATCTTATCTGCATGAAGTCGTGCCACGCCTATGTTAGCTTCAGTAACGTCAATAGCAGTCACATGCGCTCCTCTTGAATGGAGTGCTTCTGCTAGGAGACCACCTCCACACCCAACATCTAATACTTTTAAATTTTTTAAGGCGGATTTTTGGTCTATATAGTTTGCCCGCAGGGGATTAATTACATGAAGCGGCTTAAAGTCACCTGTTGGATCCCACCAACTCTCTGCTATTTTAGCAAATTTATTTACTTCATTTTGATCAATATTTTGAGTCATAAATACTACTCTTATAAATTGGCAGATTACATCATTGCATGCAAGAATGGGTAAGTTTATTATTTTTTATAAAAGGAAGCTAACACTATGACAGATCATCCAGTTGCTATAGTCACCGGAGGTAGTAGAGGTGTTGGAGCTGCTACTGCAAAAATGCTCTTTGAAAATGGGTGGAATGTATTGATCACATGTTCGTCTTCTATTGAGGATGCCAAGCAACTGGCCAAAGATTGTGCAAATAAAAATCAAGAGGTTTTTGCATTTCAGGCTGATGTCTCAAATGATGATGAGTGCATGGCTACGATTGATAAAGCTATTGAAAAATGGGGCAGGATTGATGCACTGATTAATAATGCAGGTACAACTAAATTTGTCTGGGATCACTCTGATTTGGATAGTCTTGATGCTGAGGATTTTCATTACATTTATGGTGTGAATGTTATTGGACCATTTCAAATGGTTAAAGCTGCTAAAGAGCATTTACTAAAAAGCACAAATCCCTGTGTTGTAAACGTTTCTTCTATTGCTGGAATCAGAGGAATTGGTAGTTCAGTTGCTTATGCGTCCTCAAAGGGAGCTCTAAATAGTATGACTTTATCCATGGCAAGGAACCTAGGGCCAATTAGGGTAAATGCCGTGTGTCCTGGATT
>JADHNV010000023.1 GCA_016779285.1 SAR86 cluster bacterium | reverse complement strand
AAATCTTGAATTTCAGCCTTATATTCCTGCACCCTTGGATCTCCATTGGTCAGAATGTGCTTAGGGTTTTTTAAAATAGATAATCTTTGCAGAGCTTCATGCGACCCTTCTAAATAAGAGCACCTCTCTTCTTTTGCTTTAATAATTTGCATGCAGTCAACATCAAGCAAATCATCCCAATAATTTAGATTATAAAAATTTAGAGTTCCTCTTTGCGCATCTATTTCTGCTTGAATCCTTTCTTGAGCCTCTTCTATGCTTTGATTGTTTTGATCTGCTACATGTTCTGGCAGCCATGACTCCCAAAACTTTATATCGTAACTAAGATCTAAGATAACTCCGTCAAGATCTGAGAGAATTGCAGTGGTAGAATTAAGCTTTACCATTAATGAAATGTTATCTAAAAATTTAGAACCTATTATCCCCCAACTAGAGGAGTTAACGCGCAGTTTATTTCCTGAGATTTTAAAAATTTATCAGAATCCAAGATCTCGTGCCCAAGAAAAAAGAGATGGGTCTCTAGTGACAGCTGCAGATATGTATGCCCATAAAGTTATCGTTAAGTTTTTGAATAAACACTTTCCTGATATTCCAGTTGTTTCAGAAGAGAGTTTCAAGCAAACAAATTACAAGCCAGCAAAAGAGTTTTGGATAATTGATCCAATTGATGGAACGAAAGAGTTTGTTAATAAATCTGATGAGTTCACAATCAACATTGCGCTGATTCAAAATGGTAAACCTGTATTGGGCGTTGTCGGTGCGCCGGCTTTTGATCAAGTTTGGTCAGGCATAGCAAACCAAACAAGCAAGAAAATCAAAGCTGAAACAAAAAAACGAGCGATCCTGCGGATAGTTGCAAGCAGAAGTCATAGAACGGTTGTAGATACCGCTTTTTTAAATTTTTTAGATAAAAAAGGAAAAAGATTGAAAATTATATCTAAAGGCAGTTCTCTTAAAATTTGTGCTTTGGCCGATAATAAAGCTGATATATATCCACGATTTGGCCCAACTTCTGAATGGGATATAGCTGCGGCTGATGCTGTTCTTCGATCTAGGGGTGGAGGGATACTTCAAATAGATAGCCATAAACCCCTTGAATATGGCAAAAAAGACAGCATATTAAACCCTATGTTCATTGCAATTAGAAATTTGAACGAAAAAAAGACAATTTTGTCTCTAATAGGTGGTTTTAGTAAAAATTTGCTATAATTATCTGTTGCTGATAACTATGAGTTATAATTAGTTATTAATAAAACATATATATGGGTACAGACTTACAAACAATTACGCTTTCAACTCCAGGCAAGGATATAGAATCCTATTTATCTTGTGTGCATGCTATTCCTATTTTAACTGCTGAGCAGGAACAAGAATTAGCGCAAAAGCTATATGAGAACAATGATCTTGAGGCCGCTCGTCAACTGGTTTTGTCACATTTAAGGTTTGTGGTGCATATCGCAAGATCTTACCAAGGCTATGGCCTGCCTTTGGCTGACATTATTCAAGAAGGCAATGTTGGGCTGATGAAGGCCGTTGATCGATTTGATCCTAACAGAGGAGTCAAGGTTGTATCTTTTGCTGTGCATTGGATCAAAGCCGAAATCCATGAATATATTCTTAAAAATTGGAGAATGGTAAAAATTGCGACAACCAAGGCTCAAAGAAAACTTTTCTTTAACCTCAGAAGTAAGAAAAAAACATTGGATTGGTTAACTCAAGAAGAGGCCGAAAAAATTGCAGAAGATTTGAACGTAGAAGTTAAAGATGTATTGCACATGGAAAATCGATTGACCTCTCACGACTCAGCATTTGATGCGCCAGTTGGCAGCGATGATGAAGGCGATATTCTTTCTCCATCCCAATATCTTGAGGATAGATCATACAGTCCAGAAGTTCTCGTCGAGGCAGAAGAAGTTTCTGAGCATAATACACAAGAGCTTTGCATGGCTTTGTCTAGCCTGGATGAGCGCAGCAAAGATATTATCGCAAGAAGATATCTTGCAGATGAAAAAGAAACTCTTCATGACTTAGCAGATGAGTACAATGTTTCTGCAGAAAGAATTAGACAGATTGAAAATGGAGCATTGAAAAAACTCAAAGCGGCCATGTCTAACGCAGCCTAAGCAAGGCATCGCCTTATTAATCAAGATAAGCCCTACCTAACGAGTTTTGTAAAAAGACTTGGTCGCATCACCGCATCCCAAAAAAGCGCATTAGAATCTTTGGAATATCATCATCTGTCAGGAGCCGATGCGCTTTCTGAATTAGCCCAAGGCTATGAAAAAATTATTTTAGAGATAGGTTTTGGTAACGGAGAAAACACAGCTTTCTTAGCGGCTAAAAACCCAGATGCATTAGTCGTTGGATCAGAGGTGTATCTGTCAGGCATAGGCAGCCTTCTTAATAGTATTGCTCAGAATTCCCTAAACAATATAAAAATTTATGATGATGATGTTCGTGAGCTGCTCTTAAAACTTCCAAATAAAATTTTTAATGAAATTTATATTATTTGTCCTGATCCATGGCCAAAAGCTAGACATCATAAACGCAGGTTAATTAAGTACGACTTTTTGAAAGTTTTAGGAAACGTTTTAAGGGAAGAGGGGACGGTATATATTTCAACAGATTGGGAAAATTATGCAGAGTCCATTGAAGAAGAGGCAGAAAAAGTTAAAGAAAATTTCTTATTCAAAAAAATTTCTAATGAAGGCATGCCTATCACTCGCTTTCAACAGCGTGCAATAAATGAGGGCAGATCAATACATACTTTTTTATTAAGTGTTTTAAAAAAATAGTTGAATCGTCTCATTGAGGAATTGATATCCTTTTTGAGTAGCCCCAATCTTACCTTTTAACAGCAAGCCTTCATCAACACCCCTTTGATATTTCTTTAAAAAACTTGCAGGTAGATCAATCGTTAAGTTTTGATGTTGCAAACCATTTTTAATTCTTAAAAGATTCATTGCAAGATCCATATCAAGCTCATTGCCTGAAATCATCTTTAAGTCAGTTGATTTTTGATTTTTTATGTAACCTTCTAGAGGTTTTATTTTTCTGTATCTGATTATTTCTTGATTATTTGATATTTTGCTGTGTGAGCCTGGTCCGACTCCCAAAAAATCGCCAAACTGCCAGTAATTTAAATTATGCTGACTTTTACACCCTGGTTTAGACCATGAAGAAACCTCATATTGCTCAAAACCATTTTTTTCAAGCAGATCTTTTGCAATGACTTCCATTTTCTCAATCGCTGCTTCACCAGGCAGCAGCAACTCTTTTTTATAAAAAATAGTATTTGGCTCAATTGTTAATTGGTACAAAGACAGATGATTTATATTTGAATCGATAATTGTTTCTAAATTTTTAGCAACAGACTCGGGTGTTTGTTTTTCAATGCCATAGATTAAATCAATGGTTGTATTGATGTCTTTGAGTATTTTAGTAGCCCGAATTGCAGACTTGCGATCATGATTGCGTCCCAAAGCTTGTAATTCCTGATCACTGTAACTTTGTATGCCTAGGGATATTCGATTGATACCTGCCTCTAATAATCCCTCTATTTTTTTTTCAGAAACATCGTTTGGATTCATCTCTAAAGTTATTTCAGCGCTAGAGGACTCAAGTCTATCTCTAACAGAATCTAATATCTGTTTGATTGATTTGGTTGAAGCAAGCGAGGGTGTGCCGCCGCCAAAATAAATACTTTTAAATTTTCTACCAGCTATGAAGTCGCTGGAATGTTTAATGTCTTTGATTATTGCTTCTGCAAGTCTTACATCATTGCTGTCGACAGGCTGAGTGGTTATAGAAAAATCACAATAGGGGCATTGTGTTTCACACCAAGGCAAATGAACATAAAGGCTGAGAGGTATTTTATTCAGAGCCAAATCCTTCAATCTTTCTTTTTAACACTTGAATAGCTTTACCTCGATGGCTAAGCAAAGCTTTTTCTTTTGCATTCATTTCCCCCAAAGATAAATTGCTATCCTTTGGATAGAACATAGAGTCATACCCAAATCCATTGGCTCCTCGCATTACTGTTTTTACAGAGCCTTCAAGCAGTCCTGTCGCAATCAGCGGGAAGGGATCTGCAGAAGTTTTCACCAAAACCAAAACACAAACAAAGTATGCCTTGGTTTGGTTTAAATCTAGCGCTTCAAGTTCTTTTTTTAGATGTTGCCTATTTTCTTCGTCAGTTGCATTTTGATGTGCATATCTAGCAGAGCGCAATCCTGGTAGATTATTTAAAGCAGGAACAATCAAGCCCGAGTCATCACCAAGCGATGGCATGTTGGATGCTGCATTTGCCACGCGAGCTTTTTGAAGGCTGTTTTCGAAGAATGTCTCACCAAGCTCCTCTTCTGGTGTGATGTTTAAAGAGCTTTGTGAGATTATATTGTTGCTGGGCAGTAGCAGAGCAAATTCTTTTAACTTGCCTAAGTTATTAGTTGCAACCACAATGGTTGATTGATCAACCAATGAGATAAACTGCTTGAGCAGCGAATAAGTTAGGAAATCTACTAGCAAGCCATGAAGATTTGCCAGCTCGGTTTATATAGACTTTCTTCTTAATGGTAAAAGATTCTTCCCTACATAACTCTTCAAAATCTGCAATTGTGCAAAGATGTAAATTCTTTGTTTCATACCATTTAGCAGGAAGTTGTGCTGAGGAGGGCATTTTTCCATTTAATATTCCCAACCTAAGCTCCCAGTTTCCAAAATTTGGCAATGTAATTACACACTCATTTGCGACTTGAAGAATATTTCTCATTGCATTTCTTGGTCTTCTTAAGCACTGAATAGAGCTGGCCATGACTGCTACATCAAAACCCATGCCTTTATAGTTTTGGATGCTGATATCTATATCCTGTTGAATCACAGAGATCCCATTAGCAATGCAATCATTTATTTTCTCCGGATCATTCTCTACTCCGTAACCCGTAACAAATTTTTTCTTTATTAATGTTTTAAGAAGAGTGCCGTCTCCACAGCCAAAGTCTACAACTTTTGAGTTGCTAGGTATCCAATCCAAGACGATTGATTGAAGTTGACTATCCATTTGAATTTAAAAAGTTTTTTAGCGCAGAAGCATACTGATCAGAATAAAAAAGAAAGCTGTCATGACCATAGTCTCCATTGAGCTCTACATAGCTGCTATCAATGCCAGCTTTGATGGCGGACATTTGGATGTCCAATCCATATTCTTTAGGAAATAACCAATCTGAATCAAATGATGCAATGAGCAACTTTGCTTGAATGCCTTGCAGGCATCGAACCAAGTCATTATCAAAATCTTTTGCTGGATCAAAACTATCCATGGCTTTGGTCATAAGAATGTAGCTGTTCGCATCAAAACTTTTAGCAAATTGCTCGCCTTTGTATTGAAGATAATTTTCTACTTCATAGTTTATGCCAGCATCTACTTTATTTTTAGGATCTTGAAGTTTCCGCCCAAACCTTTTTCTCATATTAGATTCAGATAGATACGTAATATGGCCAAGCATTCTTGCTGCTTTCAGGCCTTTGGTAGGCAATTTACCTTGAGCCAAGTATTCACCATTATGAAAATTTTGATCTTTTCTAATTATTTCCCTGGCCACTTCGTTCAGCGCGATGTTTTGAGCACTTATTTTTGAAGAAGCAGCAATGATCGCAGCTTTTTTTACTTTCTCAGGATATGAAATTGCCCATTGCAGAGCTTGCATTCCACCCAAGCTGCCTCCAGCAACCATTTCCCAGCAATTGATCCCCAAATGATCAGCTAGCATTTTTTGAGTCTTCACCCAATCGCTTACTGAAACCTCTGGAAAGCTTGCTCCATATGGTTTCCCCAGTTCAGAGGAAATGCTAACAGGCCCTGAAGAGCCATGACAGCCGCCAATGTTATTGAGGGAGACAACATAAAATTTTGTTGTATCAATTGTCTTGTTATCCCCGATGATTTCATCCCACCATCCTGGTTTTTTATCTCCGTCTTTGATGCCAGCAGCATGATGATTGCCAGAAAAGGCATGACACACTAAAACAGCATTAGTTTTGTCTGAGTTAAGCTCTCCATAGGTTTCAGTCATTAATTCAAACCCAGAAAGAACTTGACCAGACTCCAAAGTTAATGAGCTGTCGAAAGTAATTTTTTCCGAAACTGTTTTCATGCCAGCGAGCTAATTATTTTTACCAAAGAGGTATTAATAAGATTTAGCACAAGCAGTCCAACAATAGGGGTAAAATCTAAGCCACCCATGGGTGGAAGGAATTTTCTTATAGGACTTAAAATGCCTGCAGAAATTTCTTCAATGATTTGTAATAGGGGATGGCTGTTTCCCGGGGCGACCCAGCTAAGAACCACAGAGCCAATCACACAATAAAACAATATTCTAAATCCAGAATTTAAAACATCTATTACTGAGATATAAAAAAGGACCAAGGTTTCATAACCTGACGAGTAGGCTAGATAAAAAGAAACAAATTTAAAACCCAGGGCAACTGCGACTGCAGCAAGGAGAGGTGGCAGGAAGAAGAAAAGGCTTTTTGAGATAGGCTCCAAATAAGTTGCAAATAACTTCACTATTGGGTTGAAGTAGTTAACCCTAAAAAGTCGAAATACTGCAAGAATTACAAACGCATAGCTGACAAAACCGAATATTAATACTATTGCGCTAATCATACTGTCTAAAATATTTTTTGTTATTGCTCATTACTAATCTTCATGGATCTATCTTCAGCAGCCTCAAAGGCCTCCAGTAAAATCTTACTCAAGCCATTCATTTCAAGAGACTCCAAACCAGCTTGAGTTGTTCCCCCCGGAGATTTTATCTTATTTATTAAGCTTTCAAAATTCTGCTCTTGAGAAAATGCATCGCCTAAGCTGCCCACAAAATCTTCAAATATCAACTTAATATCTGTCTCTTGATTAGGTAAAATTTTTTCTAATTCTTGAAGATATATATTGAGCACCTGGTAAAGGAAAGCTTGGCCACTTCCAATAATGCTAGTAAATCGATGCATTTCATTTTCGCTCTTGAGCTCAAGGACATGCCCAACCTTTCTAAACAAGCTGACCGCATTCTTAAATGCTGTGCAGTTTTGATCCTTAGCATAGATACCCGTTATGCCTTTTCTAAAAGCACATGCTGTGTTTGGCATTGCGCGAATGATGGCATCAGGCTGTGAATATTTTTTTATACTAATGCCTGCAACCACTGTCAATATTGTTGCATTGGGCGCCAACTTGAAAATATTTTTCTCAGCACTCAGAGCATCCTTTGGCTTCACTGCCAGAATAATTAAATTAAAATCTATCAAGGATATTTTTTCTAACTCAATTATTTGCAAGCACTGTGCTCTTAGCAACTTAGCCCTTTTTTCATTTCTTTCAACGCAGGCAATATTAGATGTTGCAATGCCACTTTTTAAGAGCCCATCAATAATTGCTTGGGCAATATTGCCGCAGCCGACAAAACAAATTTTCACGATCTTTTGCCTAATAGGCTCTCACCAATTCTAAGCATCGTCGAGCCAGCTAAAATAGACTCTTCGAAGTCATTTGATGTCCCCAATGATAAATGAGTGCAATTTGGGAGATCAGATAATAGAGATTTGTGAAGACCTGTGATGCTTTTCATGGTATTCATTTTAGCTTGTTTTGAAGCATTAATGTTCGGCATAAACATCAGACCTTCAAGTATTAAGTTTGGATAATTCTCAATTAGATCTCTGGTAAAGCTATTTATTTCCTCAGGGAGAATTCCTGATTTAGATTCTTCTCGATCAATATTAACTTGAACTAGGGCGTGAATCTTTTTGCCTTCAGTCTCTAATGCGGCATTTAGCTTTCTTGCAATTTTTTTTCTGTCTATTGAATGCACCCAATGAGCATGCTTTGCAATTAAACCTACCTTGTTAGACTGTATGGGGCCAATAAAATGCCAAATAATATCATCTGGACAGGCTAAGGATTTTTCAGCCAATTCCTGCGCATAATTCTCTCCAAAATGATTTATCCCAAGCGCGTAAGCCTTTTTTATAATTTCAACTTTCTGCAATTTGGAGACAGCTATTATGCTTACCCCCTCTTCAGAGCGTTGAGCTTTATGACATGCAGCATGAATCTTCCGATTGATATCGAGGAATCTCTCTTCTATACCGTTGTGCATTTTTTGTAGATTAAAGGCTGTTTGCCGTTTTTCATGAGCAGCTCTCTGGCATTATTTACCTGAGATTTATTCAAATATGGGCCTGACATCACCCTAAACAATGGTCTGTCTGGTTGCTTCGAGCTAAAGGTTTTTTCAACATAGGATTCTAAACCCAAGGAAAGCAAAGAGCTAAGTTGCTCCTGGGCATATATCCTTTTCCCATAGGATTCAATTTGAATTAGATATTCACAGTTCTCTTCAACAACTATCCCTTCTAGCTCAATAAGCACGGTATCCGTTGCTAATTCTATAGGATATAAAATTTCTACAGTCGGGCTGCTTACATCACCTCTAATACTTACTACATCGGTTTGCAGTATTATGTTTGATATAAATAAAAGCAGGGCGCTCATGGCTGCAATAGCAAACAAATGCTTAATCTTAAGTGGTTGATTGAGCTCTCTTTTTGCGCGCAAAGAGGTCTTCACTCTTTTATTTTTTGATTTATTGATAGGATGTGTTTTGGCAAAATCTTTCATATTAACTACATCTTATTTAAAGGTTCGATGCCCAATAATTTCAGGGAAGAGGCTATGACAGATTTAACAATCATTAAAGATCGCACAATATTGTTCTGCTCTGATTTTTTTGCATTCAATACATTCACACTGTTATAAAACTGATGAAAGCTTTGCGCAATATCTCTGAGATAATAAACAACAAGATGAGGCTGCAAGTTTTCGCCAGCGCTTTTAATAATAAATTGTGCATTAAGCGCCATTTGAAGAAGCTCATCACAACCTTCAAAGCTATCAGCATTAAATTTTTTGGGCAAAGATCTTACTTGTTCTAGGTATTTTTTCTCCACAGAGCAAATCCTTGCATGAGCGTATTGGACGTAATAATAGAGATTGTCCTTAGAGTTAGATCGAGCAATCCCAATATCAAAATCTAGATGCTGATCCGCTTGCTTTGATAAATAGAAGAACCTAGACGCATCAGATCCAATATCATCAATAAGTTGTTTTAATGTGTAAAAATTTCCACTGCGGGTGGACATTTTAACTTTTGAGCCATTTTCAAAAAGGTTAGCAAATTGCACCAGCTGAACTTTCATTTGTTCTTTGTTGTAACCCATGGCCTCAATGGTGGCTTCAATACGTTTAATATAGCCATGATGATCAGAGCCCCAAACATTTATAATGGTGTCAAAACCTCTATCTAATTTGTTTTTGTGATAAGCCAAGTCAGCAGATAGATAAGTACCTCTCCCATCCTCACGAACAATGACACGATCTTTATCATCTCCAAATTTTGTAGATTCTAACCATATTGCGCCATTCTTTTCGTAGGCGTGTTCCTCTTTTACTTGATCGAGTGCTGCTGCAATTTCTGATTTATTATCCGTAAGCTCACCCAGCGAAGATTCAAAAAACCAATTATCAAAAGTCACTTTAAATTCAGTTAAATCTTCTTTAATAGATTGAATAACATAGCTAAGACCATGGTCTCTTATTAAAAGCCAGCTATTTGGGTGGTAAGTCTTGATGCGCTTAATTAGCTCATCTATTTTTTTTTCATCATCATCTGGAAGATTTTCCACAATTAAGTTTATTTCAGATTTATTCAAAACCAGATGGAGGTCTAAACTTTTGGCTATATCAAAAATATAAGATCCTTTATATGCTGATTCTGGAAAGGCATTCACATCAAAGCATTTAAATTTTCTTAAAAAAATACTGCAAGCCAAAATATCGATTTGTCTCCCCGCATCATTCACATAATATTCTCTTGAGACTTCACACCCAAGGTGTTGCAAGATTCGACCAATGGCATCGCCATAGGCTGCACCTCTGCCGTGACCTACATGTAATGGGCCGGTGGGATTGGCGGATACAAACTCTATCTGTATTTTTTCTTTAGATTTGGAGGAAGAATCAAAAAAATAATTTGAATTGCCCTCTGCATCATCAACTTGTTGCAAGAAGGCTGCTCTTGACAGGAATATGTTTACAAAACCTGGGCCAGCTAATTCAACTTTTTCAATCTCAGGATGACTTTCTAAATTAGGTATAAGTATTGAAGCTATGTCACGAGGGTTTTTTTTTGCAAGATTTGATGCAATTAAGCATAAATTGGTGGTCCAGTGACCCTTTTGCAAAGAATCTGTAAGAGTTAATTTATGTTTCTTAATTAGGGTATTTTTTTGGCCTGAGTCAAGAAATAGTTCATTATCAATAAACTCATTTAACGAAGATAAAATTTGATTATACAAAGTCTAGACGCGCCCCGAATACTCAGCTGATCTTGTGTCTACTTTAATTTTTTCTCCTTCTTCAACAAACAAAGGAACCTGAATGGTAACCCCCGTTTCTAGTTCAGCAGGTTTTGTTGCTCCAGAAACAGTATCACCCTTAATGCCTGGATCTGATTTCGTAATATTCAACTCAACAAATGGCGGGGCTTCAACGGAAATAGGCTCATCATTCCACATCACCACTTCGCAATTTTCTTGGCCGATGATCCACTTTTTTGCATCACCTACAATGTCACTATTAATAGCAATTTGTTCATAAGTAGTAGAATTCATAAAATGCCATTGTTCTCCGTCTGAGTAAAGATAGCTCATCTCAACAGTGAGCACATCTGCCTCTTCGACAGACTCGCCTGATTTATATGTTTTATCTATGACTTTTCCAGTGATTAAATTTCTAAATTTTACCCTCATCACAGCTTGCCCTTTACCAGGCTTATGAAACTCATGCTCTAAAATTGAGCAGGGCTGATCATTAATAATTATTTTCAGACCATTTCTAAATTGGCTTGTTGATATTTTCATATTGTGATGTACTCTTTAATTGAATTTAAAAGGGGTATTTGCAATGTATAAATTTTTATTATCTACTGTTTTTCTTTCCATCCTAGTTCTTTCTTCTTGCTCCAAAGAGCAACCAAGCGCTCTAACTGAATCCGATGTAGAGGCTTTTCTACAAAGAGTTGAGCTTGAAGATAAAACCCTAGGCCCTATTGTAAGCTCTGCCTATTGGATAGGATCTAATTTTATCACTTATGATTCACAGAAAGTAGTTGCAGATTATGGCAAGAGATATCAACTACTTGCTCTTGAGCGAGCTCGTCAGGCTTCTGCTTTTGATGGGGTAGAAGTTTCAGCAGAAAATCGAAGAAAGCTTAATCTCATTAAGAGCTCATTTGTTATGCCTTCCCCCCTAGATGATGAGCTGGCTGGTGAAATTTCTGCAATTAGCGCAGAGCTTGATGCGATGTATGGCAGTGGGCAACACTGCTTTGCAGATGATGATTGTTATGACTTGGAGGCATTTGAGAACATTATTGATAATTCCAGAGACCCAGCTGAGCTTTTGAAGGCATGGGAGGGCTGGAGAAATATTGGCAAGCCAATGAAAGAAATGTATTTAAGAATGGTTGAGATTGGTAATCAGGGTGCAAATGACCTTGGCTATGATGGTTTAACAGACTTATGGTTTAGTCAATACGACATGCCGGCAGATGAGTTTTTAGACGAGACCGACAGAGTATGGGAGGAACTTAAGCCTCTTTATGATGCCTTGCATTGTCATGTCCGTGATGAACTTTCAAATTATTATGGTGAAGATATTGTATCCAAAACCGGTAGTCTTCCTGCTCATGTCCTTGGAAATATGTGGGGGCAATCTTGGTCAAATATTTATGATCTAGTTTATACGCCTAGCAGCTCATCTAACTCAAAAATAGATTTAACTAGCATTCTTAAAGAAAAAGATATCGATGAGATAGAGATGGTAAAAATTGCAGAGAATTTTTTTATTTCCCTTGGCTTTGAGCCTTTGTCTGAGAGTTTTTGGGAAAGGTCACTATTTGTAAAACCTGAAGATCGTAATGTGGTTTGTCATGCCTCTGCTTGGGATATTGATTCTGAGATCAATGATTTACGAATCAAAATGTGTATCGAAAGAAATGCTGAGGACTTTTCAGTGATCCATCATGAGCTGGGCCACATTTTCTATTATCAAGCTTATAGCCATTTACCAGATATTTTTCAAAGTGGCGCAAACGATGGCTTTCACGAAGCAGTAGGAGATTTATTAACATTATCCATTACTCCAGACTACCTAAAAAAAATTGACATGGTGTCTGAGGAGGAGGCCCGGCAAGCAAACGCAGATCCAATCTCTTTATTGATGCAACAAGCCCTTGATGGTGTTGTGTCTGTGCCCTGGACTTTAATGTTAGATAAATGGAGAGCAAAAGTATTCACTGGTGAAACTAATCCAGAGGAATTAAACAATTCTTGGTGGGAATTACGAGAGTTTTATCAAGGCATTGGAGCGCCAGCCGATCGTGGAGCTGATGCATTCGATCCTGGAGCAAAGTATCATATTCCTGGCAATACACCTTACACGAGGTATTACCTTGCAAAAATTCTCCAATATCAATTCCATGAATCTCTTTGCACTCAAATGGGATTTGAGGGACCGCTTCATGAATGCTCAATATATGACAATGAGCTAGCTGGAGCAAAATTAAGAGCCATGCTTGCACTAGGGCAAAGCCAAGATTGGCAAACTGCATTGGAAGCCCTAACTGGAACCAGGGAATTAAGTGGAAAATCTATGTTGAATTATTATCAACCCCTGAAAGATTGGCTGGATATTCAAAATGCTGAACGTACATGTGGATGGGAGGGATGATGAAACATTTAACTAATTTAGCTGTTGCTGCTGGAGTTTTTATTTTTACAAAACTTTATGCAGATGCAATCTCTTTTAATAGCATTGAACTATCGGGAGTGAATTTAGTTGGCCATCTTCTGGTTATGATCTTTGTTATTCAATGGATTGCATATATACCAGCCTTTATATTCAAGACTGAAAAATTTTATGATTTAACCGGTAGTCTTACATATATAGCAGCTATTTCGTTTGCGCTATATTCTACAAATAGCCCTCAGAGCCTTGATCTTGGAGGTCTTATAATAGGCGCTGCAATAATTATCTGGGCCATTAGGCTTGGCTCATTTTTATTTATTAGAGTTCATAAAGACAAAAAAGATGGCAGATTTGATTCTATTAAAACCTCTTACTCTCAATTTTTTATGACATGGACCTTGCAAGGCATGTGGGTTTTCATATGCTCATCAGCAGCTTTGGTTGCTATTGCCAACCCCAATGGTGTTGTTATAAATAGTGTATTTGTTTTGGGGCTTGTTATGTTTGCCTTTGGATTTGTGGTTGAAGTCATAGCAGATAACCAAAAAACTACATTTCGAGCAATTCCAGCCAATAAAGATGCATTTATAAATGAGGGGTTATGGTCCAGATCTAGACATCCAAACTATTTTGGTGAAATTACACTTTGGGCAGGGATTACAGTTATGAGCATTTCTTCATTTGAGGGTATGAATTATTTAGCAATTTTTTCCCCTATTTTTTCTTATCTGCTATTGGTTTATGTCAGCGGGGTTAGAATGCTGGAACTTAGAGGGCATAAAAAATGGGGCCATCTTGATAGTTATA
>JADHNV010000022.1 GCA_016779285.1 SAR86 cluster bacterium | reverse complement strand
TCCCTTTAATTGCAGAGACAGGTGGATTAAACGCAATGATTGTTGATTCAAGTGCGTTATTAGAGAGGGCTTGCGATGACATTATTCGCTCTGCATTTAATTCTGCAGGCCAAAGGTGCTCAGCCTTAAGATTGCTTCTTGTGCATCAAGAGGTTTACAAGGAATTGCTCACAATGCTTAAAGGTGCCATGGATGATCTGAGGGTTGGCGTGCCTAATGAATTATGCACGGATGTTGGGCCCATCATAACAAATGAAGCATTGGATAAATTGAATAATTATCTTGCCAAATTGCAGGCTGATGGTAATAGTTATTTTCAATCTACTAGAGCTGCTGTTACTCAAGATAATTCATGGCTTCCCCCAACTTTGATTGAGCTTGCGCCAGATTCAATTCCAGATGAAGAACAGTTTGGACCTATTTTGCATGTAGTTCCATTTTCCGAGGATAGTCTTGTTGATTTATTAAAAATAATTGATGCAAAAGGCTTCGCTCTTACTTTTGGAATTCATACCAGAATTGATTCAAAGGCTCTGCATATTGCAAAGCAAACTGCCAGCGGGAACATATACATTAATCGAGATATTGTTGGTGCAGTGGTGGAAACACAGCCTTTTGGAGGAAAAAACCTTTCGGGCTCTGGTTTTAAAGCTGGTGGACCCAATTACTTAACTCAATTTTTTGATGAGAGAGTAATCACCATTAATACTGTGGCCATAGGCGGGAACATAGATCTTATCAATCTCAATAACGATAATTAAAACTTGGTTAATTAATAATTGAATGTATGAATCAATCTGATATCTCTAGAATTATAGAAATGGCATGGGAGGATAGAACACCTTTTGACGCTATCGAATCTCAATATGGTTTAAATGAGCAAGGGGTCAAGCGGTTGATGCGCAACAACTTAAAGTCCTCTTCATATAAATTATGGCGAAAACGTGTGCAGGGTAGATCTACAAAGCACTTAGCAAAAAGGGAATTTACCATAGGTCGCCATAAATCGTATGATCAGAATAAGCTCTAGTTTTTACTTTAGAGTATTTACGCGTTAGTATTGTTTTAATCAATCAAGGAGCAAACAATGAAAAAATTAATTTTATCTTTAGTTTTTATCTCAACTATCAGCATACAAGCCGGCCATCATGAAATGGCAAAAGATGCCAAATCTGTAGTAAAGAAAGCCTATGCAACATTTGCATCTGGAGATACAGAAGCTTGGACTGCTTTGCATGCAAAAGATTTAACTTTTACAGTTTTTGGCGACATTCCAACCACTGGAAAACATATTGGCCCAGATGCCGTGATTAAAAATGTTTTTGAACCAATTGCTAAGCACTGGCCAAACTTTAATCTCGAGCATAAAGCAATGTATTCGGATGGAAATATGGTTTTTGTTCATTCTCATATGACTGCCGATGGCCTGGATACTGAGACATTACACATGTTTAAAGTGGAAAATGGAATTATTCAAAGCTTTACTGCCTTCGATGATACAGGATCTATGGCAGCTGCTGTCGCTAAATAAAGATTAAGATATAGGGTCTGTGTAGATCTATTCTCATCAAACTTTTTTCAGTTTTTTAGTTATTGATGCGCTTTTTTACCATCATTACCTCTCAAAGCTTTGTTTTAATGTTTTTTCTTGTGTCTTGCCAAACCCAATCAACTAGTCCATTTGATAAAGCAAAAAATCCATACTCTCATCTTGGTGTTGAGGGGTATGTAGGAGCAGCTATGACTAGCTGCTTAGGAATGGCGCCTCAGGGTCCACCAATCACAAGAAAAAAAGACGGTGCCACAGTGATTGCTGATGATATAAATCCAGAGCAATTAAGTTATTTTGATTGCGTAGATAAAGAAATTTATAAAGTTGAGGAAAGACAGGGTCCTGAGGAGATGGACTAAGAGCCTAAATTTTTTAGATCAACTAGGCTTTGAAGGTACTCTGCAACTTTTAGTGGAGCGCTTGTATTTGCTGCATGTTCTGCCTGAGGATTGTAATTAGTATTTGTGTTGACATCGTAGGTCCAAACTTTTCCTTGATCATCAATAATAATTTCAATGCCAGCAATGCCGATATCATTTTTTATAAGAAAATCTTCGTATAGATAAATATTATCCAATTTAAAGTCTTTTAAAATTCTAAATTTTTCATCAAAGCTTGTAGGGCAGTTTGATTCAACACTGCAGTTCTCAGCAGGGCATAACTCAAAACCATCTGTTGTATCTACCTCAACCGCATATACAAACTTAGAATCAATAAATTCCAATCTTATGATGGTATTTGTGGGTGCTGAAATATATTTTTGAATTAGGTTGATTCCATCTGGAGAAGCTTGAAATTCATTGCTGTTAATATAATTTTTTAGCGCGCGCATATTTAAAAATTTAAAAACTCCAAGACCCTTGCCGGCTCTGTTATGTTTGCTAATCAATGGGTAACCAATTTTATTTGCACCATCTAACATTCTATCTTTGTTTATGGTTGCATATGTGGGCGGGGTAGCAATACCAAATTTTTCTAACTCTTGATACTGACGAATTTTACTTATTTCTAAATCAAGTGCCCGTGAGCCATTAACAACAGTGCGTTGATGTTTTTCCAACCACTCCAAAATACCTACAGCTAATTCAGGTTCATATCGATGGTTTCTGCTATGGGATGAGGCACTCATTCTATTATAAAAAATTGCATCTGGAGGGTTGTCACCTAGGCTCAGATCCATTTCTGGTAGATACCAAAAGTCATAGTTAAGGTTTAATTTTTTAAATGCATCTTCAAACGGGGGAATCCATTCATTGTTCTCATGTATAACAATAATCATATTTTTTTCAGCCCAGCATCTAGCGCGTCAATTAGATCTTCGGTATTTTCCAGGCCGGCAGATATTCTGATCAAACCTTCTGAAATACCGACATTTGCTTTTTCTTTAGGAGTTAATACAGCATGAGACATCGTATAAGGATGAGTAATAAGGCTTTCAAACCCACCTAGGGATTCAGCAAATGAAAAGATTTCAATTCCATCTACAAATTGTTTAACTGATCCTAGCCCTCCCTTGATTTCAAAACTTAACATTCCACCAAAGCCATTTTGTTGTTTTTTTGCAATTGCATGAGAGGGGTGCTCTTCTAGTCCTGGATAATACACAGATTTTACTTTTGAATTGTTCGATAAAAGCTCAACTATTGCCGATGCATTTTTTTCATGCTTTTCCATTCTGATAGACAGAGTTCTAAGGCCACGCAGGGCAAGGTAACTATCAAAGGGAGCACCGGTAATCCCTAAGTTGTTTGCCCAGAATTTTAGATCAGACAGAATTTCTTCATCATTGGTTATAACTGCACCACTGATAATATCTGAGTGGCCATTGATATACTTGGTTGAAGAGTGCATCACTATGTCAGCCCCCAACAGCAGAGGATTTTGAAGGGCTGGTGAAAGGAAGGTGTTATCGACCGCAACCAAAGCATCAAACTTTTTTGCTATGTTAGAAATTTTTTCAATATCAACAGCTTGTAAAAGAGGGTTTGAGGGAGTTTCAATCCACACCAAGTCAGGTTTTATTTTTTTTATGGTCCTTTCAACCAAATCAATATCGCCTTGATTGATGAAATGGATATCAAGAATTCCCTTTTCTGCAAGTGTTCTAAAGAGTCTGAAAGTTCCTCCATAACAATCATGGGGAAGAATTACCTTGCTCTTGAGTTTTAAAATATTTGCAATCAAAGTAATCGCAGCCATACCTGAGCTTGTTATTTCACCACCAACTCCTCCTTCTAGTTCGCTGAGAGCTTGTGTTAAGTGATCTCTGGTGGGGTTGCCCTGCCGGGAGTATTCATAGGGTTGCTCTTGTCCAACTTCTTTAAAAGCAAAATTTGTTGATAAATATAAGGGGGGAACTATCGCACCATGCTGATGATCCGTTTCAATGCCTGCTCTAGTTGCAATGGTGTCTTTGTGTAATTTTTTTTTCATAATCTTTTTCCATTGCCCTTTTAAATAGGTAGACAAAAAAAAACCCATCTGCTTTGCTAGATAGGTTTCTAAGTTCTATTTAGCTGTATTTATATAGCACCCGCAAGCTGAATTCAAATCGGTGCAATACTCATTTTAGTGATAAATTTTTTGCATGCAAGCTAATGATAATTTTTAATCACCAGAATCAATTATGTTAAAGTTCAACTGTGCCATTAGTAGACCCATTAAGCGATATTGCAGATCCAGAAGTTAAGCAACTTGTAGATTTTTTTAATGAGACATTAGGTTTTTGTCCTAATTCTGTTCTTACCATGCAAAGAAGGCCGAATATTGCAAGAGCTTTTATAGAGCTCAATAAAGCTGTGATGGAGAATCATGGTCAGCTAAATTCAGAATTTAAGCGCTTAATTGCTTTTATTAGCAGTAACACTGCAGGTTGTAGATATTGCCAAGCTCATACTATTAGAGCAGCGGAGCGCTACGGTGCTTCACCGAAAAGGCTAGAAAACATATGGGACTTTCAGAATCAAGATTGTTTTAGCGATGCTGAAAAAGCTGCGTTGCAGTTTGCTCAAGAAGCTAGCATGGCACCTGTTAATGTGGCTAAAAATACCGAAAAGCAATTACATCAATTTTGGTCTGATGATGATATTGTTGAAATTATGGGTGTCATAGCTTTGTTTGGTTATCTAAATCGATGGAATGATGTTATGGCAACCTCTTTGGAAGATGACGCCAAGAAGTCAGGCAAAGATTTGCTTCAAAATATATCCTGGAACCCAGGAAAACATAACTAGCTAGCTTTTCCCTTCCTCCAACGAGTCTTAGCTTTAGAGCCTTTTTTCTTATTTTTATTTTGTTCTCCGCCAGGACCTGTATTTGATTTTTTAAAGCTTGTTTTAGCTTTTTTTGGACCTTGCCTTTTATTAAAGTCAGTTTTATTGCCGTTAAACTTTCTTGATCGAGGTTCGCTTGATGGCTTTGCAGTTGGTTTGAAGCCTTCCTCAGTTTTTTGATCAATTTTAGTTTTTATGAGATTTTCAATCCCTCTTAAAAATTTGTGCTCATCTACGCTCATGAAAGAAATTGCAGTACCTTCTTTCCCAGCTCTGCCTGTCCGTCCAATCCTGTGAATGTAATCATTTGGATAAGTTGGCATGTCAAAGTTCACCACATAAGGTAAATTGCTTATATCAATGCCTCGTGCAGCAACATCAGTTGCTACTAAAACTCTAACATCTTTCTCTTTAAACTCTCTGAGCGCCCGCGTTCTAGCTCCTTGAGTTTTGTCTCCATGAATGGTTGCGGTGTGAATGTCTGCCGCATTTAGCTGTTTGGCTATTTTTTCCGCCCCATGCTTAGTTCTTGAAAACACTAATGCTTGTGGCCATTGCTCTGCATGAATTAGGTGATTTAATAAGTTAGATTTTTGATTTTTATCAACATGGTATACAACTTGTTTAATTGCACTGACGGTGGTGTTGGGCGACTGAGCTTCAATCTCCTGCATATCAGACCCAAGTGTTTGAGCTAATTTCTTAATGTCCGGAGAGAAAGTAGCAGAAAAAAGTAGGTTCTGTCGTTCTGGGGGAGTGAGAGCTATAATTTTTTTAATGTCGTGGATAAAACCCATATCCAACATATGATCAGCCTCATCCAATACTAAAATTTTTACTCTGTTTAGTTTGACAGCTTTTTGGTTATGTAAATCTAATAACCTTCCGGGGGTTGCCACCAAGATATCCAACCCTTTTTTGAGCTTTGATTTTTGAGGAAATATTTTAGCGCCCCCAAAAACTGCTGCCGATTTAGCAGGAGTGAATTTACCATAGGTATAAACGCTCTCTCTTACTTGAGCTGCAAGCTCTCTGGTTGGTGTAAGCACAAGCGCATGCACATGTTTTGCAAATGGCTGAGGCTCATCTTGCAGTAACTCAAGTATTGGCAAAACAAAACTGCCTGTTTTGCCTGTGCCAGTTTGCGCGGCAGCCATAAGATTTTTCCCAGACAGGATGATTGGTATTGCTTGTTTCTGAATTTCTGATGGCTCAGAATGTTTAAGATCCTCTAATGATTTAAGTATTGGATCGGATAATCCGAGTTCTTTGAATGACATTTATATTTATTTAGCCTGTCTGATATTCATCAGATGACTGCAGAGTATAGACTTAGTTCTTCGGGGTCAATGAGCCTTTAAAGATATATTTTATTTAAGTGAGCGTCCGGGGTATTTCTTTTTCTATATTCTCGTATAATCCACCCCAATCAATACCCATCATGAATAAAGATAAATTAAGAAACATCGCCATTATTGCCCATGTTGATCATGGTAAAACAACTTTAGTAGATAAGTTGCTGCAACAATCTGGAACTTTAGATCGAAAGAATATGACAACTGAGAGAATCATGGATTCTAATGATCAGGAAAGAGAGAGGGGGATTACAATCCTTGCAAAAAATACTGCCATCAACTGGAAAGACCATAGAATAAATATTGTTGATACTCCAGGTCATGCTGATTTTGGAGGAGAAGTCGAAAGAGTGTTATCGATGGTTGATTCAGTCTTGCTGTTAGTAGATGCAGTCGATGGTCCCATGCCACAAACCAGATTTGTAACGCAAAAGGCATTTGAAAAAGGTTTGCATCCAATCTTGGTAATCAACAAGGTTGACCGACCAGAAGCCCGTCCTCACTGGGTCTTGGATCAGGTATTTGAGCTCTTTGATAACCTTGGTGCAACCGATGCGCAGCTGGATTTTACAGTTATTTACTCCTCTGCGCTCAATGGTTTAGCTGGTCATGAACCAGATGAATTGGCTGATGATATGACGCCTTTGTTGGATATGATTATTGAAAAAGTGGCCGCACCAGATGTGGATGAAAATGCGCCATTTAGAATGCAAATATCTGCCCTAGACAGCAACAGTTACGTTGGAGTTATAGGTATAGGCAGAATCACCGGTGGAACTGTTAAATCCAATGATCGAGTGATAGTGGTAGATAAAGATGGGATAGAAAGAAAAGGTAAAATTTTACAAGTTCTTGGTCATCATGGCCTAGAAAGAGTAGAGACAGAAAATGCAAAAGCCGGTGATATCGTTTGCATTACTGGGATAGAGGCATTAAATATTTCTGATACATTGTGTGATCCTGCCCACATAAATCCCATGCCTCCCTTATCGGTAGATGAGCCAACAGTCAGCATGGTATTTCAGGTCAATGACTCACCTTTTTGCGGTAAAGAAGGTAAATATGTCACATCTAGAAATATTAAAGATCGACTTGATCAGGAGTTAATTCACAATGTTGCGCTAAGAGTGGAGGAGGGAGAGAGCCCAGATCAATTTAAAGTTTCAGGGCGAGGTGAGCTGCATCTATCTGTTCTAATTGAGACCATGAGAAGAGAAAATTATGAACTGGCTGTTTCAAAGCCTCAGGTTATTCAAAAAGAAGTAGGCGAGGAAATTCACGAGCCCTATGAGATAGTTGTAATCGATATTCAAGAGGAGCACCAAGGCTCCATCATGGAAGAAATGGGTAACAGAAAAGCTGACTTGCAATCTTTGGTTATCACCGAGAATGGGCGAATGAGACTTGAATTTATGGCTCCCTCAAGAGGTCTGATAGGTTTTCGCTCTCAATTTCTAACTCTTACAAGTGGAAGCGGCATCCTGACAAGTGTATTTGATCATTATGGGCTTGCAAAAAAAGGTGAAATTGCCAAAAGACAGAACGGGGTAATGGTTTCAATGATTACTGGAAAAACTCTGGCTTATGCATTATTTAATTTACAAAACCGAGGGCGAATGTTTGTGGGTCACGGTCTTGAGGTTTACAAAGGGCAGATAGTTGGACTTCATTCTAGAGATAATGATTTGCCAGTCAACCCAACCAAGGCAAAGCAACTAACCAACATCAGAGCTGCTGGAACTGATGAAAATCTTATTTTAACTCCTCATATACAACACACTCTAGAACAAGCGCTTGAGTTTATTGAGGATGATGAATTAGTCGAGGTAACTCCGGCAAGCATCAGGTTAAGAAAAAAGATTATTAGATAAAAGATTTGCAGCCTCAAAGGTTGTCTCTTGTAGGTGATAACGCTTAATATGAGAATCATATAATCTACTTAAAAAGAGGATAGACTGCATTGCTATATTTTGCATTTATTGTTTTTGCTCTAATTTGCCTCTACATAGGCAACGCTGCCTTATCTATTTTTGCAGGGATTTTCTTTTCATACCTTCTAAGGCCACCAACAACATTTTTTACTCATAGCCTTGGCACCTTGCCTCTGCAGATAGGTATAGTGCTTCTTGGCGCTACCATCAGCCTGCCTTATGCTCTCGATATCAGCTCTGAATTCCTACCGTGGATTTCATTGTTTGTAATAGTTTCTTTTTTTGCTGGGCTCATCCTCGGCAAGCTCTTAGGCATTCATCACAGGCTCGCTTTCTTGCTGTCATCAGGGGCGGCTATCTGTGGCGGAACAGCCATGGCAGCCGTGGCCCCAATTATCAAAGCTAAACCTCAAGAATTGCTGATAGCCATGACCATTGTTTTTATACTCAATGCAGTAGCCATTATCTTATTTCCATTTTTAGGTCATTATTTTGGAATGACTAATTTTGAGTTTGGTGCTTGGTCTGCTTTAGCCATCCACGATACAGGCTCAGTGATTGGCTCAGCTGCAATTTTTAGCAGTGAATCTGCTCAAGTTGCAGCTACATTAAAATTAGGGAGGACAATCTGGTTAATTCCTCTTTTGTTGGCTGCAAACTGGATCTTTAATAAACAAACTCAAGCAACTAAATTTCCTCGTTTCATACTATTTTTTATTGTTGCCATTATTCTAAATACCTTTTTTAATTTTAATGAGCAGATCACTGACATGCTGAAAATTATCAGCAAGGGTTTTCTTATGATTGGTTTATTTTGTATTGGCAGTCAATTTGATACCAAGGAACTCAAATCATTAAGCAGTAAGCCTTTGCTTATGGCAATCATGCTTTGGGCTGTTGTCATCCCCTCTGCATATCTTTTAGTTAAATATTTTTAATCCCATTTAAGTTAAGATAATCTTAATGTTTCAGTTCAATGAGGTGACCAATGAAAGATTTTGAAAATAAAGTAGCCGTGATAACAGGGGCTGGAAGTGGAATTGGTCGAGGGATTGCTGAGGTTGCAGCAAATCATAAAATGCAAATAGTTTTAGCAGATGTGGATGAGGTTGGTTTGAATGAAACTCTCGAAATAGTTAAAGCTAAAGGTGTTGAAGCTATAGCTAGAGTTACAGATGTTAGTAATCTAGATGAAGTGGAGAATCTTGCAAGCCAAACTTTTGAAACTTTTCAACATTGCCACTTGCTTTTTAACAACGCAGGGGTATTGGGTCCAGCACCTTTAAGTCAAGTCAATCGTGAAATGTATGACTGGCTGATGAATATTAATTTAGGTGGTTGCTTTAACGGGGTCCATGCTTTTTTACCCAAAATGCAATCTTCTAAAGAGGAAGGCCATATTATTGCCACTTGCTCAACCTCAGGCTTTATTGCTTATCCAGTGTTGGGGCTATATTCTGCTTCTAAATTTGCAATTCGTGGGCTGATGACATCCTTGAGAGCTGAATTGCTGGGTTCGAATGTTGGTGTAAGCATTGTCTGCCCTGGAGAGGTAACAACCAATATTGTAAATAGCACGTTTAAGAGCCCTTCAGACCAGAAAGTTGTTGAAGCCTCTGAAGATACTAACCCTGACCCCAAAGCCCTGTTGGAAGTTGCTGCAGAAGATGCTCAAAACACCTATCCAATCTCTCCATTTGAAGCTGCGCAAGCTATTTTTTCAGGGATAGAGAATAAGGATTTTTATATCTTCACTCATAAAGGTTACAAGCGCCAATTAGAAGAGATTTCAAGCGAGTATCTTGACGCTTTTGATCAAGCAATGTTTCAATAAAAAATTGCTTATGTTGAATAAAATTTTAATTGGAATTGTTGTAGCTATTATTTTAGCTGCAGTCATTTACATCCCTAAAGCCATCAGAGTGTATAACGTTATTCATTTATTTGATGAAGATAAAATTGTAGAAAATTTTATTAATATGGATAAGATTTTTCCCTCCACGCCCGTTAAATCCTCAGGTACACCTCATGTATTTCAAACTGGATCCTTCAAGCTTCCTGAATTTTATGAATTGAATGGAGAGGAGCACAATCTTTTAGAGGCCTTAGACTATTATAAAACGGATGGGTTGATTATTTTGCATGAAGGAGCATTGGTGTATGAGAATTATTGGCAAGGCAACTCTAAGGACCAGCCACATATCTCTTGGTCAGTTGCCAAGTCATTTCTTTCGGCTTTAATTGGAATCGCTTATCACGATGGATTAATTGAAGACCTGAGTGATCCCATCACAAAGTACTTAAAAGATTTTGAGGGCACAGGTTATGCAAATGTCCCCATCAAAGATATTTTGCAAATGTCTTCCGGAGTTATTTTTAATGAAGATTACGGTGATTATGATTCTGACATCAATAAATTTGGTCGCGCACTCGCCATGGGCACTTCCATGAGAGATTTCGCTAAGGGATTGAAAAACGGAAAGCAGCCTGGAACATTTAATCATTATGTCAGCATTGATACACAGATGTTGGCAATGTTGCTTGAAGAAGTCACGGGTCAATCTGTGGCTAAGAATCTCGAGGAGAAAATTTGGACTCAAATTGGTATGGAGCATGATGCTTATTACATAGTGGACGACACCGGTGCAGCATGGGCGTTGGGTGGGCTAAATGCAACTTTGCGAGATTACGCTAAATTTGGTCAACTCTACCTAAATAATGGTCAATGGAATAATAAGCAAATCATCCCACAGGATTGGGTTCATGCCTCCCGCACCCCAGATGCACCTCACCTTCAACCAGGAACCAATGATTTCTCATCGAGCAGTTGGGGATATGGTTATCAATGGTGGGTTCCAGGATTTCCATCTACCGACTATTTAGCAGCAGGAATTTATAATCAATACATTTACATTGACCCAATAACAAATGTTGTTATTGCTAAAACCTCTTCAAATTATAAATTTAACCAAGAACGTCAACAGTCTAAAGATGCTCATGTTGCAATGTTTAGAGCCATTGCTCAATCTTTAGCTCAATCAACTTCATCATGATAAAAAAACTTTTCGTTACAATAATCTTTATTTTTTCTTTAGATGCGAGTGCCTGGTGGGATACTGCCCATAAACTTGTCTGTGATGAAGCATACAAATTATTAACAGCAGATACTAAAAATCATTTAGATCCCATGCTCAAAGAGCATGGATCATTTGGTACTGCGTGTCTTTGGGCTGATTGGGTCAAAAACAAAGATAGAAAAGATACCAGATCCTGGCACTACATTAATCTTCCTGACTCTGAACAAAATACATATAAAACTTCCTGTCCAGAAAATGGTTGCCTGATTGCAGCTTATTATGAGCAGTTAAATATCCTGAAAGACGAATCTCAAGGGTTCCGTGAACGTCAGGAGGCGCTTTGGTTTATTGGACATTTAGTTGGAGACATTCATCAACCCATGCACGTGGGTTACCCTGAAGATAGAGGAGGGAATGGCCATAGACTTGAGTTATCCGATGGGACGCAAACAAACATGCATAAAGTATGGGATGGGCAAATAATTGAGCGCATGGAATCTTTGCATGACAAAGATTACCTCTCTGCCAATGTAACTCAGCAAATCCAAGAGCTCTTATCGATTCCTCATTCTGCGGATATAGAGTCTTGGGCTCAAGAAAGCAGAGACATTGCAATGCAACAATCTGTTGGCTATCGAAACAGCGAGTTAAAAATTGCTACCAATGAATACCTAGAAAGTCATTTCGAAACTGTACAAGAAAGGATTGCTTTGGCTGCGGTTCGACTAAGCCAAACTCTAAATAAATTGCACCAAGGGGACCATTGATTTTTGGCTATTCGACGATTTTTTAAACAGCTTACTCTTTCTAAAAATACAAAATATATTCTTTCTCTTGATGGCGGGGGGGTCAGAGCAATTGCGGCTATCGTTTTTCTTAAGCAGTTAGAGCTTGCTTCCGGGAAGAAAATATTTGATACCTTTGATTTTTTTGTTGGAACCAGCGCAGGAGGTATTAATGCATTACAGATAGCAGGCTTGGGGGCTAGCTGTTTTGAATTAGAGAAATTTTGGTCAAAAGAAAATTTATCCAAAACCATGACCAAATCATTTTGGGACAATGCTTCTTTCTTGCAAACAAAACCTAAGTATGACGGCAAGGGAAAGCGAGAATTGTTATTAAAATATTTTAAAGATCAATCTCTTGGTGAGGTTAAAAAACCTGTAGCAGTTTTAGCCTACGATGTTGAGAAGAGAAAACCACGGTTGCTAAGCTCGTATGGCTCTCCAACGATTAAAATAGTAAGTGCAGCCAGCGCAACCAGTGCTGCACCAATCTATTATTCGACGCAACAAATTGATGATGGGTCTTGGTTGATTGATGGAGGCATCGTGGCTAATAACCCATCATTGCTTGCTTATTCAGAAGCTAAGAAAATATTTCCTGACTGCCAAATAAAAGTTTTAAGTATTGGCACTGGGATTAACAGAAGAAAAATCAATGGCCCAAACTCATCAAAGTGGGGCGCTTTGAGCTGGCTGCGCCATGATATTTTAGGCATCATGATTGAATCAAGTATGTTTGATGAAATAGCCAGAGATCTTATGGGTGTAAATTATCTCAGAGTTAATTCACCAACAGGCTTGGTTAATCGAAGAATGGATGATACTTCAGATATAAACATAGAACGCATTAACCTTATGGGGATGAGCTGGTGGTCACAATTTGGCGAGGATACGACCAAGTTTTTAAATGTTTAATATATTAAGTTTTATCTATAAAAATACTGTACACTTCGATTTTGTTTTTATATTTTAGAAGGATTTTATGAATATTTATGTTGGAAACCTCCCTTGGAGTATCGATGATTCGGGTCTTGAGCAAGTTTTTGCAGAGCACGGAACAGTTACCTCAGCCAAAGTCATCACCGATCGTCAAACCAATCGCTCACGTGGATTTGGTTTCGTTGAAATGTCTGAAGGTGGAGAAAATGCCATTCAAGCATTAAATGATGCTGAAGTTGATGGCAGAAAATTAGTCGTTAACGAGTCTCGTCCTAGAGATTAATTTGTGAGTTACCTGGGGCTGGTTGGATTATTTGGTCTTATCGGTTTAACAGGTCTTCTTAATAAAGTTCATCCAAGTCAATCCGGCGGCCCAATTAGATTATTGGGCCTTCTGGGTTTCCTGGGTTTGGGTGGCTTTTGGATTCCCAGTCTTGGCGCATGCGGTGCATTCGGTGCCTTAGGAGTTTGGAATCATCAAAACAGCAGAATCGCTAAACTTGCATACCTTGGGTGGTTAGGTTTTGCTGGAGTGATTCAGACCCTCAGCTTTTATCTTTAGTTGCAAGCACCAATAAGCCTGCAGCAATAGCTAAGTTCTTTACAAAATTTTGAATTTCATGACCTTGAGAGGGATCGCCTGTGAGCGCCCAAAAGTTGTGTATGAAGAGATTAATAACAATGGTTAAACCAAACAAGATGAATGCGGTGAGTCTTAAATTTCTCCCTAACACTAGAAATATTCCACCAAGAAGTTGAATAACAATTGTTAGGGGTAAGAGCACCAAGCTAAAGGGCACACCTTTCATTCTCATTAATGCAAGCGTTGAGGCAAAGTCAAAAACTTTGCCGAGTCCAAATACAATAAAATATAAGCCAAGTAGAGATCGCCCAACGATAAAAAATGTACTATCTAATTTTTTTAACCATCCCATCGAATACTCCTTAATTGAACTTAATGCTAGACTAGCATAATTGCTTATCATAGGAGATGGTTATGAATAATATGTACAAAATTTTGGGCCTGCTAATTTTTACTCTTGGCCTGCCACATACATCAGAAGCAGCTGACCACAAGGATGCGTTGCTGGATGCTGTCAATAATGCAGAAAGAAATCCTCAATATTCAGTCAGAGACCAATACAG
>JADHNV010000021.1 GCA_016779285.1 SAR86 cluster bacterium | reverse complement strand
GACTTGATCTTTATCAATTCTGCCTAACTGAAAATAACTTGACTGAGGATGAGCAAAATATAAGCCACTAACACTAGCAGTTGGCCACATTGCTAAAGACTCAGTAAGAGTTAAGTTAATGGTTTTTTCAACATCCAGTAGCTCCCAAATATTTAGCTTCAAGCGATGATCCGGACAGGATGGGTAGCCTGGAGCAGGGCGGATACCCTGATATTTTTCTTTGATAAGCTCATCATTATTTAGGTCTTCTTCGGCAGAATACCCCCATAAGTCACAACGAACTTTTTTATGCGCCCATTCCGCAAATGCCTCAGCAAATCGATCGGCTAAAGCTTTCAAAATTATAGAATTGTAGTCGTCATGATCCGCCTCATAAGCTTCAATAAAACTATCAATCCCATGCCCTGAGGTTACTGCAAATGCTCCTATGTAATCATCTTGATCATCAATATAATCTGCAAGAGAATTTGAAGCCAAGTCTTTACGAGACTTCTGTTGCCTCAAGCAATGCAACAACAACTCTTCATTGGTCCCATCTGCTTTAATTACTGCTATAGAATCTCCAATAGATCTTGCAGGAAACAAGCCTATCACTCCTTTTGGTTTTAACCATTTTTCATTAACAAGCTGCTCAAGGATTATCTGGGTGTCATCCCATAATTTTCGAGCTTCAGGTCCTTTGATGGGGTCTGAAAGAATGTCTGGAAAGCGACCACTAAATTCCCAAGCATTAAAGTATGGCATCCAGTCTATGTACTCTAGAAGTTCCTCTAGGCTTGGATTGAGCTCAGTTATTCCAAGTTTTCTTGGTGCAGCTGGTTTGAGTGACATATCTATGCTTGGCTTAGATGATTGCGCTTCTTGAAATGGCCTAAGAGGTGATTGAGCTCTAGAAGCATAGGCCTCTCTTTTGTTTGCATGAGCTGTAGCAAGTTCCTTTGCAAATTTGTCAGGTTCGCCGACCAATCTCTTAGCTACGCCGACAGCTCTGGAGGCATCTTTGACATAAACCACTGTGCCGCTATATGCAGGGTCAATTTTTACAGATGTATGAGCAGGACTTGTTGTTGCGCCGCCTATTAGCAAGGGGATGGATAGTTTTCTTCGCTCCATTTCCTTTGCAACACCTACCATCTCATCAAGCGAAGGAGTAATTAGTCCTGATAAACCAATGAGATCACATTTTTCTTTTTCAGCAACATCTAAGATCTTCTCAGTGGGAACCATGACACCTAAATCTATGACCTCAAAGTTATTGCATTGCAAAACAACTGCTACAATATTTTTACCGATATCATGCACATCGCCTTTCACTGTTGCAATGACCATCTTCCCATTGCTTTGCATCGCTCCGCCGCCTTTTTCCTCTTCGATAAATGGAACTAAATAAGCAACTGCTTTTTTCATTACTCGAGCAGACTTTATAACCTGAGGGAGAAACATTTTGCCTGCACCAAACAAATCTCCAACCTTGTTCATACCATCCATCAGTGGTCCCTCTATTACATCGAGAGGTTTTTCTAAAGCCAGTCTCGCCTCTTCAACATCCTCAACAACAAAAGAATCGATTCCAGTTACGAGAGAATGTTTAAGCCTCTCATTAACTTCAAGACCACGCCAGTCTTGGGTAATACTGCTAATGGAAGAGCTGTTCTCGTTTGTATACTTTGGGGCAAGGTCTAACAGTTTTTCTGTGGCATCATCTTTTCGATTTAAAATTACATCTTCGACCGCTTCACGAAGCTCTGCTGGCAAATCATCATAAATAGCAAGCTGCCCAGCATTTACAATTGCCATGGTAAGACCATTTTTTATCGCATGCAGCAAGAAAACAGAATGCATGGCTTCACGAATAACATTGTTACCTCGAAAGCTAAAAGATACATTTGATAATCCTCCTGACAAAGAGGCACCCGGACATGTTTTTTTAATTTCTGCACAGGCTTGAATGAATGAGAGACCATACTCATTGTGCTCTTTGATTCCTGTAGCGACCGCAAAAATATTTGGATCAAAGATAATATCATGGGGATCCATGCCTACCACTTCGGTTAAAATAGCGTAAGCTCTGCTGCAAATTTCTACTTTTCGCTGCAGTGTTTCCGCTTGACCTTGCTCGTCAAATGCCATTACTACAACAGCTGCACCAAATCTTTTTACCAAGGTGGCTTGCTCAATAAATTTTTGCTCTCCCTCTTTCATAGAGATTGAATTGACAATGGCCTTGCCTTGAATACATTTTAAGCCTGCCTCTAGAATCTCCCATTTGCTTGAATCAATCATAAATGGAACTCTTGATATATCCGGCTCTCCAGCTATTAAATTCAGAAACTTAATCATTGCTGACTTAGAATCCAGCATGCCTTCATCCATATTTATATCAATTATCTGAGCACCATTTTCAACCTGCTGTCTTGCAATTTGAACTGCCCCTTCATAATCATTGGCTTCTATTAGCTTTCTGAATATAGCTGAGCCTGTAACATTTGTTCTTTCGCCAATATTAATAAAAAGGCTATCTTCTTTTATCTCAAGGGGCTCCAATCCACTAAGAAGCATTGACTGTGGGGATGTGGGAACTCTTCTTGGGCTAAAATCAGCTACGATCTCTTTGAGAAGCTTAATATGCTCGGAATTTGTTCCACAACATCCTCCTACAATGTTCAATAAGCCTTCCTCACAAAACTCTTTAATAATTTCAGCCATTTCTTCAGGAGTCTGATCATACTCACCAAATTGATTTGGAAGACCAGCATTAGGGTGCGCACTTACATAGCAATCAGCAATTTGTGAGAGCTTTTGCAAAAATGGTCTTAGCTCTGCTGCGCCTAGGGCACAATTTAGACCAACTGAAATGGGCTTAGCATGTCGTATAGAGTGCCAAAAGGCTTCTGTGGTTTGACCCGATAAAGTTCTACCTGATGCATCAGTAATAGTTCCTGAAATCATAATTGGGATATCTATTTTGCGTTCTTCCGCTACCAGATCTACTGCAAATAAAGCAGCTTTTGCATTAAGGGTATCGAATATTGTTTCAATCATTACAAAGTCTGCCCCGCCATCTAACAATGCTGATGTAGCCTCTTTAAATGTTTCAACCAGCTCATCAAAATGTATATTCCTAAATGAAGGATCTTCCACATCAGGACTTAGTGAGCATGTTCGATTGGTTGGCCCTAATACACCAGCAACAAAAACCTCCCTTTCGTTTCGTGCTTTGTAATCATCGACAGCTTTGCGAGCAATTTGTGCAGCAGAGAAGTTAAGCTCATAGACAAAATCTTGCATGCCATAGTCAGCCATTGAAGGAGCGTTTGAGTTAAATGTGTTTGTTTCGATAATGTTAGCGCCGGCTTCTAGAAAGAGATTATGAATATCTTCTACTATTTTTGGTTGAGTGATGCTAAGCAGATCATTATTTCCTTTTAGATCCATTGACCAATCAGTGAATTTATCTCCCCTATAATCCTTTTCTTGCAGATCATATGCTTGAATCATGGTCCCCATGGCGCCATCCAACAAGACTATCGTGGAATCGAACAGATTGACTAATTTCTTCCTTATGGAATTAGGCCTATTCATTTGTATTGCTTAAATTCAAAATAATATTCAATATAAAAATTGTTGTGAAAAATTTCGATTTAATCCTAAAGAAACTCCGTTTTAGCTATTTATTTTTTATCGCTGCAATAGGATCAACTCGCGATTATCATAGATTCTATAGACTGTATGATAATTTGCAAATTTAATTTTCATTATCTATCTGTGGTAGAAAATATTTTTAAATAAAATATAAACATTGGGTCTAAACAATTTGTTTTTTTTCTCTAAACCTATTAACATTTCCTGCTTAGAAGCGATTTGTTCCTGCTTGCATGCTAAAACTGCTAAATAGGATCCCTGAATTAAGGTGAAAAAAAAATGAAACTTTCATATGAATTTTATCCTCCAAAGGAATTAGATTATCAGAAGGTAGTCAATGAATTTCTGTTAATGGAAAAAAATGCGCCAAGGTTTGTCTCCATTACATATGGTGCTATGGGAGGCTCGCAAGAGAAAAGCGAGGGTCTCATCAAGGCTTTTAAAGAAAATACAGATGTTGATATTGTCGCGCACTTAACACTTGTAGGTAAAAGCAAAGAGGATATAAAAAAAATTATTCATGAATTCAAATCACTTGGCGTGAATAAAGTAGTTGCTTTAAGAGGTGACAGTCTTGAAGGAAAATTTGAAGCTCATCCAGAAGGTTTTTTTAGTACTGCTGATTTTGTTAAATTTTTAAAAGAATTTGGTCTCGAGGTTTATGTATCTGCTTATCCTGAACCTCATCCAGATTCTGAAGGATTTGATTTTGATCTCAATCTACTAAAAGAAAAAACCTTGGCAGGTTCAAGCGAGTGCATTTCTCAATTTTGTTTTTCTATGAAAAGCTATAGGGAGTTAATTGATGGCATATCAAAAAAAGAAATCAAAAATAACCTGACTGCTGGGATTATGCCGATTTATAACATTCAAAGTCTTTGTAACATGGCAGCGAAATGCGGGATAAATATCCCCTTTGAAATCATTGAACAATTTTCAGAAGACCAAGAGCAAAATGAAATAGCGGCAGTGAATATATGTATTAAACAAATCAAAGATCTTCAAAATATGGGTATAAACAATTTTCATTTTTATACCCTTAACCAATCATCACTTATTTTAAAAATACTTGATGAATTATCATTAACTCAATAAGGAGAGAATTGTGAGCTATATTTTTACGTCAGAGTCTGTTTCCGGGGGCCACCCTGACAAGGTTTGTGATCAGGTATCAGATGCCATACTAGATGCCTACTTGGCAGAGGATCCAAATAGCAGAGTTGCTTGTGAAACAATGATAAAAAATAACATGGTCTTCATTGCTGGAGAAATCACTTCTTTGGGGAGCCCAGACCTTGAGCCAATTGTAAGAAAAACAATTAATGATATTGGCTATAACAATGATGAGTATGGGTTTAACGGCGATACTTGTGAATTTACAAATCTTGTCTTTGAGCAGTCTCCAGACATTTCTCAGGGTGTAACTGAGGGCGAGGGTGAAAATTTAGAGCAAGGGGCTGGTGATCAGGGCCTAATGTTTGGGTATGCGTGCAAAGAGACGGAGTCTTTGATGCCACTTCCTATAGATCTATCTCATCGATTGGTAAAAAAACAAGCTGACGTTATGAAAAGTGGTGAAATTAAATGGCTTAGACCTGATGCAAAGAGTCAAGTAAGTGTTATTTATTCAGACGACGGCAAAACTATTGAGGGCATTTCGGCTATTGTGCTATCTACTCAGCATGATGAAGACGTAACTCAAGAAGAAATTAAAGATGAGGTAATGAACAAGATTATCAAGCCTATTATCCCAGAGGAATGGCTGCTTGATTCAACAAACATCTTTATTAATCCAACAGGTAAATTTGTTATCGGTGGTCCGGTCGGTGATTGTGGCCTAACAGGTAGAAAAATAATTGTAGATACATATGGGGGCATGGCTCGTCATGGTGGAGGAGCTTTTTCTGGAAAGGATCCATCTAAAGTTGATAGATCTGCTGCTTATGCATGTAGATATGTGGCTAAAAACATTGTTGCTGCAGGGCTTGCAGATTACTGTGAAATTCAAGTCTCCTATGCAATTGGTGTAGCTAAACCAACATCCATACACGTCGAAACTTTTAATAGTGAAAAAATTTCTAAAGACGCTATAGTAAAAATAGTTGAAGAAGAGTTTGATCTAAGACCAAAAAGCTTGATAAATATGCTCGATCTCAAAAGACCAATTTATCTCCCAACTGCTGCATATGGACACTTTGGAAGAACCGATATTGATTTAACATGGGAAAAAACTGATAGAGCAACTCAAATTTCACAATGATCTTCAATATTCTATAAAAGAGTTCATTTAGGACCTTTTTTAGGTAGAATGCACGATCAGATTACTGGAGAAAAAATGGATAATGATTTTAAAGTAGCAGATATAAGCCTTGCAGATTTTGGCAGAAGAGAAATTTCATTGGCAGAAAATGAAATGCCTGCCCTAATGGCGTTAAGAACTAGATACAAAGATGCTCAGCCGCTTAAGGGGGCAAAAATTATGGGCTGCATCCATATGACAATCCAAACAGCAGTATTGATTGAAACCTTAGTAGATCTAGGCGCAGAAGTTCGCTGGTCTGGATGTAATATTTTCTCAACGCAAGATCATGCGGCGGCTGCAATAGCTGCAGCTGGAATCCCTGTTTTTGCTTGGAAAGGGCAAACAAATGAGGAGTTTGATTGGTGCATTGAGCAAACAATTATTAAAGATGATAGGCCCTGGGATGCAAATATGATTTTAGATGATGGAGGTGATCTGACTCATATGGTCCATACTCAATTCCCTGACATGCTCGAAAATATTCATGGAATCTCAGAAGAGACTACTACCGGCGTTCACAGACTAAAGGCAATGCTTGCAAGCAATAGCCTAAAAGTCCCAGCAATTAATGTAAATGACTCAGTAACTAAATCAAAAAATGATAATAAATATGGTTGCAGGCACAGCCTAAATGATGCTATCAAAAGAGGAACAGATATGTTTCTCTCTTCAAAAAAAGCGTTGGTTATTGGTTATGGAGATGTTGGAAAAGGCTCTGCTCTCAGCCTTGCTCAAGAAGGAATGATTGTAAGAGTTGTTGAATCTGACCCTATATGTGCCATGCAAGCTTGCATGGATGGTTTTGAGGTTGTTTCAACATACAAAAATGGAGTAGTAACCAGAGATGTAAAAGATATTAACCTAAGACTGCTTGAAGATACCGACCTCATTGTAACAACGACAGGAAATGTAAATGTTTGTGACGAAGCAATGTTACGAACTGTCAAAAATACTGCAGTGATTTGCAATATAGGTCACTTTGATAATGAAATTGATACCCAGTTTATGAGAGATAAGTGGTATTGGGAAGAGATCAAGCCTCAGGTTCACAGGGTGTTTAGAGATACCTCTCCATCAGAGACTCCAAACGTTCAAAGCAAAGACTATATTATTCTCTTGGCTGAAGGCAGGCTTGTTAATTTAGGTAATGCAACAGGCCACCCAAGTAGAATTATGGATGGGTCATTTGCTAACCAAGTTTTAGCTCAAATGTATTTATACGAGCAGGGTTTTGCGAATGTTAATGATGATGACAAGAAGAAAGAAATGTTAACTGTTAAAGTCCTTCCCAAAAAACTTGATGAAGAAGTTGCAGAGCTTATGGTTCAAGGCTTTGGTGGAACGATAACAAAATTAACAAGTGAGCAAGCTGAGTATATAAATGTTCCTGTTAATGGGCCCTTTAAAGAAGAAGAATACAAATACTAATCTAATTAGTTTTTTTCTAATAAATTACTCATAATAGGCGAATGAAAATTCGCCTATTTTTCTTTTTAGTTTTAGTTTCTTTTATTGTTTCGGGTTGCGGGATGAAAGCACCCATACCTTCTGAGATTCTATTTAATATTTAAATTCTGCTATGGATCATTTTCATTATAAAGAAGACGAGCTATATGCTGAAGACGTTGCTTTAAAGAATATAGCAGATAAATATGGAACGCCGGCTTTCATATACAGTAAAGCCACCCTTCAAAGGCATGCTAATGCATATATAAACTCATTCAAAACCATGGATGGACTTGTGTGTTTTTCAGTCAAGGCATTATCAAATATTTCAATTTTAAAAACCTTAAAAAATTCTGGATGCGGTTTTGATATCGTTTCAGGCGGTGAGCTTCATAGGGCACTTTTAGCTGGGGCAGATCCAAAAAAAATTATTTTTTCAGGCGTTGGCAAGTCAAAAGATGAGATGGTAGCAGGCATTGAGAATAATATTCTCTCTTTTAATATTGAGTCTGATCAAGAGCTAAGTCGGCTTAGCATGGTTGCAGCAGAAATGAAGAAGATAGCCCCTGTGGCAATAAGGTTTAATCCAAATGTTGATGCTGGCGTTCATGAGTTTACAAAAACTGGTCGAAAATCTGACAAGTTTGGTGTCAGTATTGAGACCGCAAAAGAATTAATAAAAAAATCTAGTCAGATTTCTAGTATTAACCTTGTGGGTTTAACTTGTCATATTGGATCACAAATTATGGAATTAAAAGGTTTTGAAGATGCTGCTAAGCAAGCTTTGGAGCTTTTGCTTGAGCTTGATAGGCTAAAAATTAATTTAGACTTTATAGATATGGGTGGAGGCCTTGGGGTGAATTATGTAGGAGAGGAGACTATTCAACCATTTGAGTTAATAGAAAGTTATGAAAAAATATTTGCTGGCAGAAATGAAAGGCTAATACTTGAGCCAGGTCGTTCCATTTCAGCCAATGCGGGTATCATGCTCACAAGAGTCGAATACAAAAAAAATAATTTTCTTATTGCAGATGCTGCGATGAATGATTTGCTGCGTCCAGCTCTCTATCAAGCTCATCATGATGTTTGGCCTGTATCGAAAACGATCAGTACTAAGTCCAATGTAAATCTGGTTGGGCCTATTTGTGAAACAGGAGATTTCTTAGCAAAAAATATCGATATTGAAGCTTCTGAAGGAGATCTTTTAGCAGTTAGAACTGTTGGAGCCTATGGCTTTGTTATGAGCTCAAACTACAATTCGCGACCGAGAGCACCGGAAATTATGGTCGATAAAGATAAATTTTATTTGATAAGAAAGAGAGAGGATTACTCCTCCCTCACAGTTCTTGAGGAGGGTCTAGTTGATTAGTTTTAAAAAAATGCATGGCAATGGCAATGACTTTATTGTCATGGAGAATCTTACTAAATCACATTCTCTGTCAAAATCTCAATTAAAAAAAATGGGTGACAGAAAAAAGGGGATTGGGTTTGATCAACTTATTACAATCAATCCCCCAAAAAATGCTAATCACGATTTTTATATAAAATTCTTTAATACAGATGGATCTGAGGCAGATATGTGCATGAATGGCGTTCGATCGGTTGGAGCATACCTTTGGGAAGGAGCGCTTGCTCCAAAAAAGCCCTTATTGTTGGGCACTAAATCAAAGTCAATTTTAATCAAGCCAATGAGCTCTAAAAAAGTTAAGGTGGTATTGGACTGTCCCGTTCAAAAAGAGCTTCCAAAGCCAGAAGCAAAGTTTTTAGAAAGATGTGGATTAAAAAAATATAAGTTTATAGACGCTGGCAATCAGCATTTGATTATAGAAACAAAAAAAGTATTTGCTTACGATCTTGATGGTCTTTCTACAAAGATTAGAAAAAAGCAGTTTTTTAAAAATGTAAATATTTCTCTATTTACTAGACTGCCAAAAAAACTTGAACTAAGAACTAACGAAGCTGGAGCCGGAGAAACTTTGTCATGTGGCTCTGCTTCTGCAGCAACTGCAAGCTTTAATATCAATGATCAATCGCCTATAAAAATCATTTCTGCTGGAGGCGAACTGAGTCTCAGAAAAATAAATGATAAGCTTGAAATGGTTGGTCCGGCTGAATTTATTTGTGAGGGAATATGGCTAAAAAACTAGATGCCAAAGAGGTTGAGCTTTACTTGTTGGAAAATACTGATTTCTTTCTCTCGAGAGAATCTCTAGTAAGTGAGCTAAGCTTTAAACATGACGCTCATGGAGCCACCTCCTTGCTTGAAATGCAAGTACGAAAACTAAGAGATGAACAGTCAAGGTTAATGGATATGCTTTCGGGCTTTGTATCAACTGGCAAGGAAAATGAAGAGCTCTTTTTTAAATCAAAAAATTTAACCTTATCAGTAATTGCCGCCAAAGATTTTGATGAAGTGAAGAAGACGGTTGAGCTATTCTTTGAACAGAACTTTGAAATTGATTCATGTATTTTAGAAATTCTGACAGACTCTCAATTACAAGAACTTGAAAATAAAACTAATTTAGATATGAATAAAGATGCCATTCATATGGGGCCTTTATCAAAAGAGAAAATGGATGCATTTTTTTCTGGCGAGTCAGTTAAATCTGCTGTAATCAGCGTCATGAAATTAAAAAGTGGTTTTGGGCTATTGAAGATTGGATCCAATGAACCCACTAAATACCTTGGCGACGGAGATACAACATTCATAGAGTATATCCGAGATATTATTGTCACGGTCCTTGAGTCAAAAGAGGCATGAATGAAGCAAGGTATTTTTTATACAAACTAATTTATGATTATTTAGATTTTTTAGAAACCATTAAAGGCTTAAGTAAAAATACAACCAGCTCCTATCAAAGAGACTTAAATAAACTTTCTAAATTTTTAGAAATCTCTGGCATTAATTCTTTTAATGAGCTCACAGAAGAAATTTGTTCGGCTTGGATTGCTGATCTCTTTCAGCACAATGTTGGCGCGCGCTCCATTCAAAGACATATTTCTTCTGCCAAGGGTTTTTTTAATTATTTAAAAAAGAGCGGTTTGGTAACAAATTCTCCATTTGATTTGATTAATTCCCCAAAATCTCCAAGTCATCTTCCGAGCATTTTATCTCCTGAAGAAGTTTCACAACTCCTTAATTTTAAGCCGAAGAATGTTCAAGGAAAAAGAGACATAGCCATTATCGAGCTAATCTACTCAAGTGGCCTTCGGGTCTCAGAGGCTGTCAATGCAAATTTAGATGATTTTGAAGATAATAAAAATTTTTTACGGGTATTGGGAAAAGGGTCTAAGACTCGACTTGTGCCGGTTGGCCGCTATGCTCGCAAAGCAATCGATGAATGGATTGGTGAAAGAAAGAAGCTCTCAACCAAAGATAACTCTTTGTTTGTTAATCTGAGAGGAAAAAGAATATCTGTTAGAAGCGTACAGGAAAAAATTAGGAACATAGCAATTATGCAAGGCCTCCCTCCTGTAAATCCTCACATGTTGAGGCATAGTTTTGCTACACATTTACTTGAATCCAGTGGAGACCTTCGAAGCATTCAAGAATTGCTTGGTCATAGCTCCTTATCTACCACACAAATATATACTAGGCTGGATTACCAACATCTAATTAAGGTATATGAAAAATCTCATCCTAGAGCGCATAAGAAAAATGTCTAAGATTGAACTTATTACCTTTGATTTAGATGATACGTTCTGGGATATCAGAAGCACAATTATTAATGCAGAAAATAATTCTAGAAAATGGGCTGAAGATAAGATTGGAGAAAAAATTGACTGGGGAACTTTTGAAGATTTTATGAAAATAAGAAGTGAGCTAGTTAGAGAAGATTCAACCTTAGAATATGATCTGGGGATGTTAAGAAAAAAAACAATTGCTCACCATACAAAAAAATTTTTTAACGATCCAAATGCTTTAAATAAATTTATAGAAGAAGCTTATATGTTCTTCCTAGGAGAAAGACACAAAGTGACTTTCTATGAAGATGTAATAACTGTTTTAGAAAAATTGTCTGCTCAATATAAGCTTGGTGTCCTTACTAATGGAAATGCAGATGTGAATAAATTAGGCATAGGCCATCTGTTTGATTTTTCAGTGTCTTCTATGGATGTAAAAAGCAATAAGCCTGCTCAAGGTCACTTTGTAAGGGCGCGCGAGCTTTCCCAAGTTGATTTTAATAATACTCTCCATGTAGGAGACCATCCAGTCAATGATGTCTTGGGGGCACGTGAGTTGGGAATTAATACAGCCTGGTTTAATTTAAATAATCATGCTTGGGATATTGATGAATGCCCACCGATTCAATTTAATAAATGGTCCCAATTTATAAGTCTAGTTGAGGATAATTATGGCAACTAAAGATTCTTTCGATGCTTTTGTAAGCATTGTTCGTGACAAAGTTAATGAGTTTTCTGAAAATACAGATCAACCTAATATAAAGATTATTCAGAATGAATTAAAGGATAAATTTGCTGAGCTAGCAAAATCACAAGGTTATGTCTCTGGCGAAGAATACGAAGCTCTGAAAGACTTAGCTAAAAGACTTGAGCAAAGAGTGTCTAAGCTTGAGGAATTGTTAGAAGAGCCTAAGACTAGATAGTATCAAGCATGTACTGAACGGCTATGCCTATTTCTTCTTTGGTGCAGTCTGCACAAAGGCCCTTGGCCGGCATCCCATTAATCCCATTATAAGCATTATTCACTAGCATTTCGTAGCCTTTAGCTTGACGTGCTTCCCATTGGCTCTTGTTACCCATCATCGGAGCTCCGGCAACACCACCATCATGACAAGCAGCGCAACCTGTTGTATAAATCGACTCTGCAGATCTAGCTCCGCCAACTGCTGCAACTTTCATAGCAGTGGCTTGTCCACAAGATTGACCTTCCAAACAGACTGCAATTGAAGAGTTGAGCCTTGAACTAACAAGATCATCATATTTTTTTCCATTAAAAAATAGAACGATTGCTAAAGTTACAACAAATATTGGAATAAATTTTTTCATAATTTTTTTAAACTTTGCTAAGAAACTGGTTTTTGAAGTTCGATCACATGATCAACCACTTTAAGCATTTTTGAGTGGCCTCCTTTGGCCTCTATTTTATACTGTCCATCCACAAAAATCATTGGTGTTGCGGTAACTTTGAACTGTTTGGAAAGCTCTATTGCGCGTTTAACTTTTTGTTTGACAGAAAAAGAATTCAAATACTTGATTGTCTCGCTTCTATCCATGCCAAGCTTTTCAAGAAACTCTAAGATTGCGCCCTCGCTGGCTAAAAAATTTCCTTCCTTGTGTATTGCAGTAAAAACTGCTGCATGGGCAGTGTCTCCAATTCCAAGCGCCTCAATGGTATAAAAAAGTTTTGCATGGAGCTGATGGACAGGGCCCCATGTCACAGGCATTTTTTGATAATTCACAGATGAGTCTAACTCTTTGGCCCACCTAGCAGAAACTGGAGCAAGGTTATAACAAGCTCCGCAGCCATACCAAAATACCTCCACTACATCTACCACTCCGTCTTCTTTCACGGGCAGCGGTCTTGATAGGGAGCCATAGTCTCTTCCGAGTCGGTATTCTGCAGCCATAGAAACAGAAATAATGAGTAATAAAAAAGAGGATAAAATTATATTTTTTTTCATTGTTGATAAAGTCCGTGCATGTAGTTAGCTAAAGCTTCAATGTCTGAATCTTTTAAGTTTTGTGATGCTGATTGCATTACTAAAGAGTAATCACCTGCATCCCTTGTAAGGTTTCTGTATTCTTTAAGTGTGGAAATTAAATAGCCTTTTTGTTGACCTGATACCCTTGGAAACCCTGCTTGGTCATTACCCGCGCCGTTTACTGAGTGGCATGCAGTACAAGCGGGTATTCCCCTGTCCAAATCTCCAGCTCTGTATAGACTTTCTCCTAATGCCAGTAACTCAGGATCATCTTTGGCTTGACCCACCGCGGGAGATTGAGAATTATAAAAAGCTGCTATATCAAGAAGCTGAGAATCTGAAAGACTTTTGAGATATGGTATGACTGCCATCATTAGGGCATTTTCACGATCGCCTTGTTGAAAGTATTTCAGTTGATCGCTTATGTATCTTTGGTTTTGCCCTGCAAGACTGGGCCAATCAGAATTGATGCTTTGACCTTCAGCTCCATGACAAGCCGAGCATGTTGCAACTAATGCAGCTCCAGCTTGAGCATCTCCAGTGGCTAGCAAATCAGGCATCTTAACGTCAGCTGCTGTTAAAGCCAAAGAGACCATACTTGTGCCAATGATAAAATAAGTTTTTAACATAAATTGTACGTTGTAGTTAAGAAGGCATATTATATGTCGTGCATGGCCTGAGATAAATGATCTTATGAAAAATCCTTTCAAAAATACTGCTTTTTTATTTGGAGTAACTAAGTATAAAAACCTTCCCCAAGATACTGGGGTTGAGATTTTATTATCTGGAAGATCAAATGCTGGAAAATCAAGCGCATTAAATGCTCTTACAAAAAATAAAAAATTGGCAAGAATCAGCAAAACCCCAGGTCGCACAACTGAAATTAACTTTTTTGAGGTAGAGGATAATTTTAAACTTCTTGATTTGCCTGGCTATGGTTTTGCTAAATCTGGTCACTCAAGAAAAAAAGATTGGGGGCCATTATTGGGCAAATATTTTGAAAACAGAAAAGCCTTGAAAGCAGTAATAGTTTTTATGGATATCAGGCATCCCTTGAAACCAACTGACCTTGAAATGATTGAATTATGCGAAAGTTGTGAGGTAACTTACATTCCTGTGTTAACTAAATCGGACAAAGTGTCTAAAAATATTTTAATAAAAACAGTTCAACAAGTTAGCAAAGCAACCAATGCTAAGGATGTGTTAGCAATTTCATCCTCAAAAGAAACTGGATTTGAAAAACTCGGGAAGGTTCTGCTAG
>JADHNV010000020.1 GCA_016779285.1 SAR86 cluster bacterium | reverse complement strand
ATCGAGTTTTTGATCAATCCAACCTAATGCTGCCCAATAAAGTAATTGATTCATTTCCCCTGAATGATAATTTACTAGTTTGTCCATGTTTCTTGCTTTTGGGCCAATGGGCGTCATTACTTTGTTAACCTGATGGCATTCTTTGCATTGGTTTTGATTCGGGGCTCGATACCGAACATTGATTTCTTTCCCAGCTGAGTTGATAAAACGAGTTGGGATGGTTGCTCCTGCTATAGCTCTTTGCGCATCTGTTTGGTCCTCGTTCCAGACATAGCTAATAGCTTTCCAGCCTGATTGTGTGTTTATTAACAGACGGGTTTCAAGCAATTGCTTGTCCAATGGACCATTGTTATTAAGATAAGCAAAGGTTTTGATAAGCGCAGAGCCAACCGGAAAAATAAAAACTTTATTTTTTACATATCCTAATCTCTCTCCCTCAGGAACATATACAAAACGCATTTTGTCTGTTTCATCAGAAAATAAAGGATTAATAAGAGAGTAGGGGTGAACATTTTTAACTGGAATCTGATTTTTCATATCTTCAAAAAAACCAAATTCAGATAAGAATCTTGGTGCTTTAGAAAAATCTTTTAAATCAACTGTGATGTTTCTATCGGCTTGCAGTGAAATGCAGGTCAGTAACAAAAAAGATAAAAAAGATTGTTTAAAAATTTTCATCAAACTCTACTTTTGCTAGCGGTGAGATTGCTCCATCAAATTCCTTAATATCTAGTATTGCAGGATCCAAGAAAGGGACCATGTATCCAATAGGTTTAATTGCAAGTAATGTGGCATCCCCATTATTAGTAACAATCATTCTTTCATCTTCGGGTTGTCCCAAAAGGAGTTGCGAGAGAGGAAGCAGACCATCCCAAAAAATATCAGGCATATTCCCCTCTGATAGCTCATAAAGGATTTGTGCTAATTCTCCCTTGCTTGTATCAGGGTTATAACCAGTTGGGCCAAACTGATTCCCATGTATTTGAATTGATTTTGGATGAGGATAGTAAGCTTTATCATCGGTTTCATTTCCATAAGTTACTATCGCGATGTTAACTGTATCATTATCACCAATTTCATTATTGAAAATTTCTACATCAGAATTTGCTTGAATAATAATTCCTGTACCTCTAGGAACCTCTCCAACAATATTTCCTTCAGGAGCAAAATTATCGGTATTATTTCCAATTGAACGATTATTAAACACCCTCACATGATGCCCTCCTTGCTGCGGAAGGCCTGGAAGATCAAAAACTAGTATCCCTCCAGTATTGTTAGTAGCAATATTATTATGAACATCTGCAAAGTAGGAATTTTCAATTTCTATGCCAGCAACATTAAACTCAGCTCTACTATTCCTAACAATAATATTTTTTGATTGCCCCACGTAGATGCCTGCATCTGATGCGCCTATAGCAACACAACCATCAATCAAAACATTCGTTGACTCTACGGGGTATAGACCATAGGCTCCATTTTCAGAGCTAGGACCATTTGTCCACTCTGTTTTCACTCTCAAAAATTTTATGTTGGTTACGCCTTTGGCCTTAATTGCATCCCCTTTGGCATTTTGCACAGAAAAATCTTGAAGGGTTACATTGTCTGAGGTAATGCTTAGTCCTTGAGCTCCACTTTGTTGATCAGAAAAATTAAGAATGGTTTGATCCATTCCTTCTCCTTCAATTTGAACTCCTTTAATATCGAGTGACAAGGAGTCTTGAAGATGAAATATACCTGCTGTTAGCCTAATGACATCACCAGGCTCGGCTAGTATCAGAGCTTCTTGAATTTCTTCATAGGCATATTCAGATGGCTGAATTATCTGAACAGCAGAATACAGGGAGCTGCTAAAAAAAAGCAGCCCGATGGCCGTTTGATTAAATAGCTTGAGGAATTTCACCAAATTTTTCAAGAGGTTTCTCAAGCTCATTCCAGTCGCACTCAAAGTCATCTGGGGCGTTCTCATACTCAAGCAATCCTAAAGCCTCAAATTTTGGTCTTACTTTATCAGTTAATAGACCTATTCTTGAGAGGTTTGGCATGATTCTTGAGAATAAGAAATTCCTAAAAGTTGCATTGGCTGTTGTTGATAATGCAAATTCTCTAGCTTCATCTTCGGTCATCTTTAAGTATTTTTGCATTGCTTTTGTATTGATCAACCTCTCTCTTGAGATCACGCATGCCTCATAAGCAAATTCAGCTCTGTCTTCAATTTCTTCAGGAGTCAAAGTTTTAATAAAATCTTCAAGATAATTAATGCCAAAGGTTACATGTCTTGCTTCATCACGAATGACGTAATGGAGAAGTTGAGTTAATAGAGGGTCTTTGGATAAGCCCTTGAGCATCTGGAAAGCAGCAAGAGCTAGACCTTCAATAATGATTTGCATGCCTATAAATTTGAGATCCCACCTTTCATCAGTCAAGATCTTATCTAGTAATAATTTTAAGTTTTTATTGATAGGGTAGTGCATGCCTATTTTTTCTTGAAGATATCTATTAAATACTTCAACATGCCTTGCTTCATCAAAAGTCTGGGATGCTGCATATAATTTAGCATTATATGTGGGTGCGCATGATGTTAATTGTGAGGCAACAAGAAGAGCCCCTTGCTCACCATGAAGAAATTGACTTAATAATTCTGCAGCATCATGACGGTCAAATTCAATTTTTTCTTCTTCGCTTAAATTTTCATATGCTTCAAGAGTCTCGTGGGGAAGTTCTTCATCAGCCTGAACAAGCCTTTCATTGGCAGGATGAGTATATTCCCAATTTAAGTCTATTGAACCATTCCAATTTAATTCTTTTCCAAGCTCATAAAGTTTTTTAATCCTGTTATCCGCAACAGTGTAATCCCAGTTATAGGCTCCTGTTAAAGGGGTATTAAATATCTCTACAACATCCTCTACTTGAGCTGGCGTAAGATTTAATTCATTTTCTACAGTCAGGGTATCAAATGTTAGAACTTCTTTAGGTGGACCTTGTGTTTTTTTAATTTTCATACTTTACTCAAAAAAATTTTATGTTTACAGTGTAAACATTATTTATTATATTCCTTTTTTTAATCATTGAAAAGTTCTGTTAATTTATCAAGCAGAGCCTCTGCCAAGTCTTCAGCCCTATTGATGGTAATAGATTTTTCATAATATTTTGTCACGTCATGCCCAATACCAATCGCAAGAAGTTCCACGTTACTTTGTATTTCAATTGAAGAAATAATTTGGCGCAAGTGATTGTCCAAGAAATTACTGTGATTTGTTGATAGGGTGCTATCGTCTACCGGAGCCCCATCAGAGATAACTATCAATATTTTTCTTTCTTCATTGCGTTTAGTTAACCTTTGATGAGCCCAAGCCAATGCTTCTCCATCTACATTCTCTTTTAATAAACCCTCTCGCAGCATTATTCCGAAGCTCTTTCTTGCCTTTCTAAAATTATCATCCGCAGATTTAAAAATTATATGTCGCAAATCATTTAAGCGGCCTGGATTAGAAGGGCTGCCTTGATTAACCCATGCTTTTCTGGAGTCGCCACCTTTCCAGTGTTTTGTTGTAAATCCTAACAACTCTGTTTTTACATAACACCTTTCTAAAGTGCTTCCAATAATATCTCCACAAATTGCTGCTAAGGTCATAGATCTACCCCTCATTGAGCCAGAACTATCAATCAGTAATGAAACAACTGTATCTTTAAATTTACTTTCACTCTCTTGCTTGAAGCTCAGCGAGTCTCCAGGTCGAGTGATCACCCTGTGTAATTGAGCTGTATCTAGCAAACCTTCTTCAAGGTTATAGTTCCAACTTCTATTTTGTTGCGCTTGAAGCAGTCTTTGTAATCTATTGGCTAATTTCCCAATCGTTGTTTGATGTGGGGCAATAAGTTGATCTAATTGCAGCCTTAGTCTTTGTGATTCTTCAGGTGTTGCTAGTTCAATAGCATTAATGACTTCATCAAATTGGGTTGTAAAAATTTGATAGTTCTCATAAGAAGTACGATCCAGTTCTTCATTAAAATTTCTTGTTAAATCTATCTCCTCATCAATAGACATTGAATCAATCGGCGCCTGCACCTCTTCGAGCATTTCAGTCTCTTCGCTGGCCTCTCCCTCTGCCGAAGATTCTATAGTTTGTTCTTGAACATCATCTTTTGAATCTTCTTGTTGCTCATCAGAATCTTGAGGCTCTTCCATGGTTGGCTCTTCTTCAAATGATTCTTTATCTCCATTGGTCTCTGGCTCGTGCATCAAATCTAAGTCTTTAAGTAGGTTGATAGCAATTGTTTGGAAATCTTCTTGCGAGTTTTGAGACTTAATTAATTTTTTCCCAATACCATCAATGTTAAAGGGAATAGATGAGACAAATGCCTTTACTGTATTCTTACTATCTTCTAGCAAGCTTTCACCATTGAGTTGTTTTAACCAAAGATTTGCAGCCAAGGGGTTTAGTGCAGGCACTTTATTATCAATGCCTTTCTTTGCTTGAGTATTTAGATAAGCGTTTAAGTTAATTCTTGCACCAGGAAATTTTTTACTTCCAATCATCTCAACTCTAGAAAGCTCGAGCTCTGTAAAAAAATCTCTAGCAATTTTTGGCATTTTTAAAGCCGGATGTTCCTTATGAAAAGCATGCCAAAATGCTTGGAAATCTGCTTCTCCCCTCCATGCATTAATTTGAGAGGAAGACCGAGGCGGATAATGCAAGGAAATTTCCGATGAAGATGGTGGTCGACTTGAAGCCTGAGAGTTACTCTCTAAGTTTTTATTTTTAGACACCGCTTTAGCAGTTGAAATAGCTGCTTGCTTGAATTCTTCTCGATTCTTAACCCAACTCATTAACTATGATTCGGGATTATGACTTTCTAATAAATCTTCTCCAAAGCATCTTTGGAAATACTCAGCGACGATAGGTCTCTCTGCTTCATCGCATTTATTAAGAAAGGTTAGTCTGAATGAATGTTTAATGTCATTGAAAATAATATAGTTTTGCGCCCAAGTTATAACAGTTCTTGGTGACATGAGCGTTGAAATATCTTCATTTATAAAGCCCTGCCTAGTTAAATCTGCGAGTTGAATCATGCTTTTAATTAGCGCTTTATCTTTTACAGTTTTTAACTGTGGGACTTTGCCAATAACAACATTTAATTCATGGGATCGATCAAGATAATTGAGTGTTGAAAGTATATGCCATCGATCCATCTGGCCTTGATTGATTTGTTGAGTGCCATGATAGAGTCCAGTTACATCCCCCATGCCAACTGTATTAGTTGTAGCAAATAATCTAAAGCTTTTATGGGGTGTTATAACTTGATTTTGATCAAGTAAGGTTAATTTTCCATCTACCTCAAGTATCCTTTGGATGACGAACATGACATCAGGTCTGCCTGCATCATATTCATCAAACACTATCGCTACAGGATTTTGAATTGACCAAGGCAAAATACCTTCCTTAAATTCGGTGACCTGTTTTCCATCCTGTAAAATAATTGCATCTTTGCCAAGCAGGTCAATTCTGCTGATATGGCTATCAAGGTTAATTCTGACACATGGCCAGTTGAGTCTTGCAGCAACTTGCTCAATATGTGTTGATTTTCCAGTTCCATGGTACCCCTGAACCATTACCCTGCGATCATGCTCAAAGCCAGCTAAGATTGCCAAGGTCGTATCTTTATCAAAGATATAAGTTTCATCAATTTCTGGAACCCACTGTGTCTTTTCTTTGAAACCTTTAACCTCAAGAGCAGAATCAATCCCAAAGGTTTTTTTTACATTGAATATTTGATCAGGTATTTCTGGCAGGCTTATTCTTTCTGAATCTATCATTTAAAATATTTTTTATTTGTAGGAAGGGACTATGCTAACTTTTGAGGGGATAAAGTTCTAGTTTTAATTGAATCAATGTAAGATAAATTTTTTAAATGGATCTCTCTATTATTTTATGAGCAAAGCACTGAAAAACACCCTGAATCTTTTCAATCTCACTAAAATTGACAGGGATTTGTATTCATGGACCGGTCAAAGCGTTGGCTTTCAAAGAATTTTTGGCGGACAAATCATGGCGCAATGTTTGATTGCAGGCTACCAAACAGTAGAAAAAGGAAGGATGGTTCATTCTTTTCATTCATATTTTCTTAGACCCGGAGACTTTAAACAAAATATTATCTTTGAAGTGGACCGAATTCGAGATGGTAAAAGTTTTACCACAAGAAGAGTTAATGCAATTCAAAATGGGGAAGCAATTTTCAGCTGCTCTATTTCATTTCAAAAAAGAGAAAAAGGCCTTTCTCATCAAATAAAGATGCCTAAAATCCAGGGGCCAGAAGGTCTAAAAAGCGACTTAGAGCTAAGACAAAATTATAAATCAAAAATACCTAAAGACTATTTGCCTATGTGGCTCAGGGAGAGAGAAATTGAAACCAGACAGGTTGAACCAGTTGATTTACTTAAAGCAGAAAAACTTCCACCTTATCGAAGTACATGGATGAGGCCTACTGGTAAATTGCCATCCGATGAACGCATTCACCAAGCGTTACTATTGTACGTTTCAGATATGGGCCTACTTGGTGCGGCGGTAAATCCTCATGAAGTAAATTTTATGTCCAAAAAATTTCAGAGCGCTAGCTTGGATCACGTGATGTGGTTTCATGGAAAAGTTAATTTCAATAATTGGATTTTGCATCATATGCATAGTCCGATTTCGCAAAATGCTAGAGGATTCTCTCGAGGATCAATATATACAAAATCAGGCAAACTTTTAGCATCAACTGCTCAAGAGGGGTTAATGCGTATTTGGGACTAGTTAGCTTTTTAAATTACATCAATAAAAATCTAGATGGTCGATGATCTAGCTAAATTTATAAAAATCTTGGTATAGTTATTTTTTAACATTCATTTACGAATATGTTGTCTATTTTTAAGAAAAAATTATTTGCTGACATCTCGGGTAATGCAGAGGATATGCCGCCACATGTATCTGCTGTTTTATGTCTAATGATTGAAATTGCTCGCATGGATGGAAAGATTGATGATAGTGAAATTGATGAGATTAAAAATTTCTATTTAGATTTATATCCTAATGGTAATTTTTCTGAAGCATTTGAGGAGTTAAAAGATTGGACGAGCCATAAGGAGTCTTTCAATCCTTTTATTAATATCATAAATAGCAATTGCACAAAAAAAATGAAAATAGAAATACTATCCAATATCTGGAAAGTAATTTTATCTGATGAGCATGTTGACCAATATGAAAATTCTTTATTTATGCAAATTGGTGATATGTTGCTCATTAGCAAAGAAGAGCTTTTGGCATTAAAAGTTAGTTAAGAAGCAAGCCTCAGGTGCTCTAATAAGTCATTTTTGAACCGAAGGAGAATCTCAGGTTCAATTAAATGTCTCATTTCTTTAATAATTTTTAGCTTACTATGCGGTATCAATCTATGCATTTTATAAGCATTTTTTAGCCGGATCATTGGATCATCTTTGCCATGAATAATTAAAGTTGGCGCTTTAATTTTTTGGATTTTTCTTAGCCTATCTTTTGAAGCTAAAATTGCTAGCAGTTGCCTTGCATATCCAGAGCCATCCTGAGAGCGATTTAGGTTTTGAATTGTCTCTTTTCGAAATTCTGGGGTATCAACCACTCGGCCCTCCATGCCAATCATGGAAACCATTTTAATTTCTCTTTTAATCACTTCCTCAACCGATGCGTTAGGATTATTAGATCTCTCCATCATCAGATCTCTGACAGGTTTTGTAGGAGCATTTAAAGGACTTGGTGTCGAGGCTGTAGAAGCAATTAAAGTAAAGGATTTAACTTTTTTTGGATATTGGGCGCTAATGATCTGAGCAATCATTCCACCCATGGAGGTACCTAAGATATGCGCTTTGTTTATATTTAATGTTTCAAGAAGCTTGATCCCATCCTCAGCCATGTCATCAATTGTATATTCTGAATTGATAGGCATTCTAAAAAAATACTTAATATAATCAAGGATAAAAGATGGAGTTCCTGAAAACCTTGAAGATAAACCGACATCTCTATTGTCATAAGTTATAGGCCTGAAATTATGCTCCTGCAAAAAATTGATTAAATGCAGTGGCCAATGCACAAGTTGCGCCCCTAGTCCATGGACCATGAGAATGGGATCTCCCTCCTTAGGGCCATAGTCTCGATAAAAAATTTTGACTTCGTCATTTTTAGCAAAGCCCTCAGAATATTCTGCACTCCTGCTCATATATTTTTTTTACTTTAAGAATATTTTTATACTAATGCACCTTTCAAATTTTACCAACCAGAGATAGGACTGTTATAGTCAATAAATATTTATGATCTCAACAGCAGTTTCAAATAAGGTAAGAGCCGCATATGGCATAGGAGATTATGCAATATGCTTATACTGGAGTGGAGTGGGTTTATACCTTCTTTATTTTTACACTGATGTGGTTGGCATAACTCCTTTGTTAGCAGGATGGATATATGCTCTTGGCATAGCTTGGGATGCCATAACTGACCCCTTTATGGGATATCTTGCAGAAAGAACTCGAAGTAAAATGGGCAGCTACCGACCCTATATTTTTTATGGTGCAATTCCATTAGCCCTCTCTTTTATATTGCTATTTTGGGTTCCTCCCTTTGAAGGTTTAACACTATTTATTTTTTTATTAACAGTTAATTTATTTCATAGAACATGTTTTACCATTGTAAGCGTCCCATATTCTTCTCTTACAGCAAGGATTACAGATGACAGTGATGAGCGAACTAAGCTTACCACCGCAAGAATGATAGGCGCATCTTTTGGTACTCTTTCAGTTTCAGCGCTTGGTTTCCCAATTGTTTTATGGTTTGGAGGTGGCGATGAAGCAATAGGTTTTATCTTTCTTGGCATGATTTGTGGTTTGACAGCTATTCTTGTCTTAAGCATCACCGTGAGATTTGTTAAGGAAAGAGAATTTAATTTTGGCTTAGCGCAGATTCCAAGTTTTTCGAAGGTATCAAGATCAGTTGCACAGAATTACCCATTTTGGATTGTGTTTGGATCTATTCTAATTCTTGGCTCTACCTCTATTATGTTTAATAACAACTTAATCTATTATGTTAAGTACTCTCTTGATCTTCATGATTACCAAGGATTAATTCTAGGGGTCAGCAGCGGAGCAGCTCTTTTAGCAATACCTTTTTGGGCATATGCAGCAATTAAGATTGGAAAGAGAAATTCTTGGATGGCTGCAATGGCATTGCTATTAGTAGGATTCTTGATTTTTTATTATTATCCTATTGCTTCTCTCAATGAGCTGCTACTTGTGTTGGGATTTATAGGAATTGGTAATGGCGCTACAGGCGTATTATTTTGGTCAATGCTTCCAGACACAATCGAATATGGGGAATGGAAAACTCAAGTTAGGACCGAGTCTTCTTTGTATGGCTTCATGACCTTTGCTCAAAAGGGCGCAATAGCTTTTGCAGCAATTCTATTAGGCATGGCATTGACTCAAATTGGTTTTGAGCCCAATGAAGTTCAGTCAAAAGAAACATTATCTGGCCTGAAATTTATTATGACCTGGATACCTTTAACAGGAATTTTGATTAGTTTTATTTTAGTTTCTTTTTATCCCATAGATAAAAGCTTTCATCAAAAGTTAATTAATGAAATTGAGGCAAGAAAATTAGGCAATGCGTCAAATTAATTGGGGAATCATTGGACCTGGATCTATTGCCAAAGCATTTGCTTATTCCATTGCTGGGACTACAAACTCTAAATTAATTAGTGTCTTTGGAAGAAATCCTCAGAAAACTGATAATTTTGCCAGCAAGTTTGGTCTGGAACCGCATCATCGACTGAATGATTTCATCTCTTCTCAAGAAATAGATGCTGTCTATATAGCAACTCCTCATAGCGAACATTTTTTTTATGCGTTAGAGGCAATTAAGAATGGCAAGCATGTTCTTTGCGAAAAGCCACTTACCATGAATGCTTACGAGAGTATGGTGTTAATAGATTTTGCTAATTCAAAAAATGTATTTTTGATGGAGGCTTTTATGTATAGAAGCCATCCTCAAACAGGGAATATCCTAAAAAATTTAAGCTTTCTGCCTAATTCAAAAGAAAAAATTTTGATTGAAGCTTCTTTTGGATTTACGGCAGATGTTTCAAAAGTTCACAGATTAAGAAATCCTGATCTAGGCGGTGGAGCTATATTAGATGTTGGATGTTATCCATTAACAATGGCCAAATTAATAGCTGGTCATTTGCAGGGGCTATCTTTTGCAGAGCCAAAAAGCATCTCTGCAACAGGTCAAATAGACGAGACGGGAGTTGATCTTCAGTCACATGCACATATAGTTTTTAATGATTTGATTGAAGCAAAAATAAGTTGTGCCATTAATGAAAATTTTTCAAACAATCTTATTATTTCTAGTGGTAAATATTCTATTTCAGTAGCTGATCCATGGCATTGTGGGCAGTTCCAAAAGGGGAATTCGTCTATTGATCTTTTAATTGAAGGTGTAAATAGTCAAGAGATTATGTGCATTGATAACGTCGGTTTATTCACCAGAGAGATAGAGCATGCTTCTAGTTGTATCTTGGAGCATAAAGTTGAATCAGATCTTATGTCTCATGCTGACACTCAAAGCAACATGTTTTGGTTAGATAGGTGGCGACAAGAAATGAAGATCAATTGTCCTAGGGGCAGGATAAAAAATTCACCAATTTTGCAATCCCAAGCATATTTGTTTCAAGATACTCAACTTAAAAGCATTGAACTTCCCGGACTAAATAAGAGTGGCTCAAGGTTGGCACTGGGATGCGACAATCAAATTTCAGATCTTCATGCATTTACTATGTTTGATCATTTTTATGGATCTGGAGGTAGAATCTTTGATACTGCTTTTATATATAACCACGGCATGGGTGACAAATATCTTGGTGATTGGATTAATGCTAGGAAAGTTGAAGAAGGCGTCATAGTTCTAGGAAAAGCTGCTCATACACCAGAATGCGAACCGAAATATATCCGCCCTCAAGTACTGGAGTCATTGGAGCGGCTGCATATTTCAAAACTTGATATCTTTTGTTTGCACAGAGATAACACAGATATTCCTGTAAACGAATTTATTGATGCACTGGCAGAAATTAAGAATGAAGGCTTAATTAATTTAATAGGTGCATCCAATTGGGAGATGGATAGGTTTTCTGATGCACGTGAATATGCAATTAAAAATTCCAAAGAACCTTTTACTATTCTCAGCAATAATTTTAGTTTGGCTGAGATGATTGAACCTGTATGGCCTGGATGTGTTGGTGTAAATGACCGTTACTTAGACTATTTGATTGAGGAGGGCGTAATGTTATTTCCTTGGTCATCTCAAGCGAGAGGATTTTTTATTAAGAAAAAAGAAGTCATGTCTAACGAGCATTTCTCTAATCCCACTCTCGATGAGGAAATGAGGGTGTGGCATAATGAAAAAAATTTAAAAAGAAGACAGGTTTGCTTTGATATAGCAGAGGAAAGGAATCTTCAGCCTATTCAAATCGCTTTAGCATACGTATTGCATAAATCAGATTTAATTTTTCCACTGATTGGGCCAAGAACAATTTTTGAATCCAATAGCTCTATTCAAGCTACCAAAATTGAATTAACAACTAAAGAACTTCAAGCGCTTGCTCAAGATTAATATTTGCTTCTAAAAAAATATTTTCTGAAGAGGACCCAATATGAATGCCGTATGATCCTTTTCTTATTTGCCAAGTATTTGTTTCTATTGACCAATAGGAAAAATTTCTAGCCTTAAGGATGATTTCTATTTTTTGAATTTGATTTACCCCTATTTCCTCTTTTACAAAACCTTGTAAGGTTTTGCAGGGCTCATCTTGCTGAGCCTCCGCAAAGCTGACATAACATTGAGCTATTTCTGCCCCTGAAATATCTCCAACATTATGAATTTCAAATTTACATGAGACAGAAAAACCATCATTGACTTCAACCTCTAGGTTTTGATATTTGAAATTGGTGTAAGACAATCCATGACCAAAACAAAATAATGGTTTGATAGAGTGTTTTTCATACCATCTATGGCCAACCAAAAGTTTTTCATCATAGTTCATTTGTAAGTCATTTCCAGGATAGGTTTTGTATGCAGGAGTATCTTCTATTTTTCTCGGGAAGCTTGTTGGCAACTTGCCAGATGGGTTAACCTCTCCAGTTAAAATATCAACTAAAGCATTGCCAAATTCTTGACCAGCAAACCATGTTTGCACCACAGCTTTAGCTTTATTTGCCCAAGGCATATGAATCGGAGAACCAGTATTAATTATTAAAGTTGTCTTTTGATTTGTCTCTAATATTGCTTCAATTAATTTATTTTGATTGGAGGGTAAATTAAAATCAGCCCTATCGTTCCCTTCTGTTTCCCAATCTGAATTAGTCCCAACAATCAATATGACTTCATCTGCATTGGCGGCTGTCTCAACTGCTTCTTTGAATATATCCACTTCATCAGGAGCTTGGCAACCTATATACACCGCAGGAAAACTTCCTTCAAAATGATACTGGATCTCAATTTTATAGGTCATTCCTTTTTGAAAATCTGCAACACCTTTTTTTGAAGCAGAGCTAAAAGTAAAAAATGCCTCGCCCTGATCTGGGTTGGTCCAATTATCAATCAGTTCCTTACCATCAATCAGTAAGCGACACTGCCCAATACCAAAAATTTCAAACTCATGAAAGCCAGAAATATCTGGTGAATATTCACAAGAAAACCTTACAGAAATATTAGGTCTATCCTCATTTAAAATTACATCTTTACCAAAGCCATCAAAAACCCAAAACTTACTCCCTGCCAGGCACTCTTCTAAAATTAAGTTCTCATCAAAGGTATTGCCATTAAAATACTCAACCAAGAAACCATTTTTATTGCTCATGAGTTTTTCGTTTATCTGGGGAAGATACTTATGTGTATGACAGCCCTTTGCATAAAGAATTTCTGTTTCATGCCCCAACTTTTTCTGAATGGCTTCAAGAGGATGAATTTGATAGTGAGGTTTTAAGCTTGCACTGCCACCACCAATAATCTGAGCTTTTTTAGCATTGGGGCCAATCACTGCCAACTTTTTAATATCCTGCTTAAGAGGCAGCAAGCCATCATTTTTAAGCAAAACCATCCCATCAGCCGCTGCTTTTCTTAACAACAATCTATGTTCTGGTCTGTCAATAGCTTCTTCATCTTTGATTTCTGGTTTTTGAAAGCGATTTGAGAATTCAGCCACAGTTAAAATTCTCTTCACCTTATCGTCAATCAATTCCTCAGAAACTTTGTTAGCTTCAATGGCATCAATTAACGTTTTACCCCAAACATTACTAGGCCCGGGCATTTCAAGATCCAAGCCACCATTCGCATTTTCTACTGTTTCCAGAGCAGCACCCCAATCACTGACAACATAGCCATCAAAATTCCATTCCTGTTTTAAAATACTCATGAGTAATTCTTGATGAGAACTACAAAATACGTTATTTAATTTGTTATATGCACTCATCACAACTTTTGCATTCCCTTCTTTGACACCCATCTCAAAGGGAAGTAAATAAATTTCTCTTAGAGTTTGTGCATCTATATTTGAGCTTATAGCGTGACGCTCATATTCAGTGTCATTACCAACAAAATGCTTTAAACAAGCTGCAACGTTTTTAGATTGAACACCTTGAACATAATTGGTAGCAATTTTTCCAGTTAAAAAAGGATCTTCAGAAAAACTTTCAAAATGCCTCCCACCTAAAGGATGTCTGTGAATATTTATGGTCGGACCCAAAAGAACATCTACATCTTTTGCTTGCGCTTCTTCACCCAAAGCAATGCCAATATTTTTGATTAACTCAAGATCCCATGAGGAACCTATTGATATTGCACATGGAAAACAGGCCGAAGACTTCCCAGAAGTTGAGTCACCCCTAACTCCATTTGGCCCATCTGACATTTTTATACTTGGGATATCTTTCTTTTCAATTTTATTGGTGTACCAAGAATTAAAACCGCTTAAAAGAGAAACTTTTTCATCAAGAGTTAATGTATTTACAATCTGATCTATATTTTTCATGTATTAATCTTAATTCCTTTGTAGATAAAACTCACTATTAGGTAACTTTGGATTTTACAAGTTTTATTGCAGATTTTTTCAGCGAGGGATAATTATACTTTTTCCGATCCATGTGCATAAGATCAAAAATATTCGTACAATCAAATAAAAACGGATAATTCTATGAAGCTAGTGTTAGGTCTTTTTGGTTTAGAAAATTTTTATGAAGGAGATGTTTCATCCTATATTGAAATTTCTCAAATGGGTGAAGAATTAGGTTTTGATTCTGTAAGTGTTACAGACCATGTGGTAATGGGGAAAAATCTTCATAAATACCCATTTGGAAAATTTCCCCTTCCATCTGAAGCTCCATGGTATGAACCCTTATCAGTCCTAACGATGATTGCTTCAAATACAACTAAAATCAAATTGGCAACTGCAATCTTAATTGCTCCATTAAGAAATCCAGCATTACTTGCCAAGACTGCGGCAAGTTTAGATGCTATATCCAAAGGTAGATTAGAGCTTGGGGTAGGTTTGGGCTGGCAAAAAGAAGAATTTGATACGGCGGGAGTTAATTTTGAAGATCGAGCTGAAATATTTTGGGAAACTTTAGATATATGTAAATTACTTTGGCAAGATAGCCCCACTTCTTTTAAAGGAAAACACTTTCATTTTGATGAAATTTGGTGCCATCCTAAACCATTTCAGGGTCAGGATTTGCCATTATTATTTGGATTAAAAATGACACATGAGAATGCGCAAAGAATTGCTAAAGTGGGTCATGGATGGATTCCCATAAAAACAAGTAGAGATTTTATTTCTCAGGGAAGAGATATTTTAGCTGAAGCTTTTGTCAAAGAAGGCAGGCAGGACCAACCTAGGATTCGAGGCCAACTTCCTACCTGTGTTGATGATAATGGAATTCCAAATATTGATTTAACATTGAATCAATTAGAAAAATCTATG
>JADHNV010000019.1 GCA_016779285.1 SAR86 cluster bacterium | reverse complement strand
TTTTAGCTACAACAGTTGATATTTACGATAAACCCCTGAGGCTTGACAGTTAGACTGCTCTAATAAAAGACCTTGAATCTCCTCGCTAATCTTCAGAGCTTGCCAAGACTTTACAAAATCATCTCTAGACTCCATGGATGAGAAAATATTTGTCCATTGAAAACTAGTTGGTAACATTTCACTCTCAGAATAAAGAATATCAATGGAAAAATTATTATTTTTTAAAGCATCAGTAAGTTGCTCTATAACCAGTTTCATTGTTGCGTAGCTATAGCCAGCCTTATATTTACATTCTAAGATTTCTGCAATTACCGATGGAGAATTGATAGTTTGATTTGTCAGCCTCAAGGATTTGTGAAAAGAAGTATCAATACACTCTGCAATATCATCAAATTTTAGCTCAGCTAGAATAAGACTCAAACTGTCCAAAGTTAGCAGATTTGAGTATTTGAATAATATCTCAAAGATTTGAGTTTCTGTTTGCTCATCTATGATCGGGAATAAAAAATATAATTCATCTGGTCGATCTTTCATTTGCAAAAGATTATCCAGTAGTTTGGGGATAAATCTTTCAACGGAGCTAAGGGTTTGATCTGGAGCTAAATTACATTTCAAGATAGATTCATTAAACGTATAATCTGGTTTAATAAAATTGCTTAAGCTCAAGTTGGGGTTAGTTGAATCTCCACCGCAACCTATCAAAAAAGTAAGACTGAATAAAGCAATTAGGGGTTTCAATTTATCTTAAAAAATATATCAATGATGAGATAATAATATTATGAAAAATTACATATGCATAACTTTAACGACTTTATTAATGAGCCCCATCATCTCTACAGAAGTTTATGCATACAAGTATGGATTAGGCTCATGCTTAGATCAGCGTGTTCCTCAGGATATTTGGTCGTCCATTCAAAAAGAAAATATTGATGGGTTTATATTCTTGGGAGATAACGTCTATGGCGATACTCCAAGCGGCAAGCTTTCTAAAATGAAAAGAGCATATGAAATTCAGCAAAATAAATTACCAAAATGGCTTATGGAGGAGAAAGAAATACTAGCCATATGGGATGATCATGATTATGGAATAAATGATGGGGGTGCTGATTACCCTTATAAGAAGGAGGCTGAAAATTTGTTCTTAAATTTTTGGAAAATCCCAAATTCGGATCCAAGAAAGAACAGAGAAGGAATTTATTTTAATCAAGTTAAAGAAATTGAAGGGATTTTAGTAGAAATAATTGGCTTAGATACTAGGTACTTTCGATCAAAGCTTGAAGGCAAGAAAAATGCGTATAAGCAAACAAATAATCCTGAGGCCACTATTCTTGGCAAAGATCAATGGATGTGGCTAGAAACATCTATTAAAAATTCTGATGCAGATCTTATTATTGTACTCTCATCGATACAGATTTTAGCAACCAATCACCCATATGAAAAATGGGATAATTTTCCCCTAGAACGAGCAAGACTGCTTGAATTAATTGCTGATGCATCAAAGAAAAAAACGGTTCTGGCTGTGTCTGGTGACAGACATAGATCAGGCATTTATCAAAACGATCATTTTATTGAGATCACATCTTCATCGTTAAATAAATCTGCATCAAAAAATATTGAAACAGATCCTTTGCTGATTGGAGAAACCTACCCCGAAGAAAGTTTTGGGACCATAGAAATTAAGCCAAATGAAAATAAGATCATTCTATCTATTCATGATCAAAATGGGATGAAGCTCAATTCAACAAGCTTGAGGATTTTTCCTTAATTGGTAATGCAGTTGATCTTTTATGTTGATATAAAAAGTAGTATTGTTGGAGGCTAATTTATTAATAAAAAAATATGAAGAAAATTACTCTATTGTTTGTAATATTAATTTCTAATTTAATTCATGCAGACACCCTCCTCCATGTTGGCAACTTATTGAATACTGAAGATGGAGATATCTCTAAGGCTGTTACCATCCATATAAAAGGTAACAAGATTTCTGAAATTACCAAAGGTTATGCAGTGGCCAAGCGAGGTGATGAGGTTATTAACCTAAAGGATTACTATGTTTCACCTGGTTTTATGGATATGCACGTTCATCTCGCTCAAGAATATGTTCCGAAGGCTGAGCGAGAAACAAAAATAGAACCAGAGTTCAGAGCATTATTTGCAGCAAATGCTGCATCAAAAACATTGCTTGCGGGATTCACATCGGTTAGGAATCTAGGTGATGGTGGGATGGAAACCATATCACTTAAAAAAGCGATTGATCAAGGCTTGGTAATTGGACCAAGAATTTTTACATCAGGCAAAACCATTGCTACCACTGGGGGTCATGGAGATCCGACCAATGGGATGTCAAAAGACAATTACCTACCTCCCTCTCCTGAGGAAGGAGTTATTGATAGTCCTGAGGAGGCAATAAAAGCAGTCAGACAAAGATACAAAGATGGTACAGATGGAATTAAAATTACTGCTACCGGAGGCGTCTTAAGTGAAGCTAAGTCAGGTGAAAACCCTCAATTTACTGATGCAGAACTAAATGCAATCGTAAGCACCGCAAATGATTATGGGTTATGGACAGCTGCCCATGCTCACGGAAAAGAAGGCATGAAAAGGGCCGTTTTGGCTGGTATTAATTCTATAGAACATGGAACATTCATGGATCAAGAAGTCATGCAATTAATGAAAGAAAAAGGTACTTATTATGTCCCGACTATCATGGCTGGAGATTGGGTTGCCGAAAAGGCTAAAATTCCCAATTTTTTTCCAGAACTTGTAAGACCTAAAGCTGAAAAAATTGGACCTCAAATTCAATCAACATTTGCAGAAGCATACAAAGCCGGTGTGAAAATAGCCTTTGGAACAGATTCAGGGGTTTCTGCTCACGGTGATAATTGGCAAGAATTTATTCTCATGACTGGCGCAGGAATGTCAAATAAAGATGCATTAAAGAGCGCTACGATTGAGACTGCAAAGCTGCTGCGGGTAGAAGATCAATTGGGTCAGATAAAACCCGGTATGCTAGCAGACATCATTGCTTTTCAAAAAAATCCCATCGAAGATATATCAACAGTAGAGAATGTACTCTTTGTCATGAAAGATGGAGTTATCCATAAGCAAGCTTTTTAAAAATGACAATCAAGCCTAAGGTTATTATCTTGGGCGCAGGCATGAGTGGAATAGCATGTGCTCTTAGTCTTTATAAAAATTTTGAAGTAACTGTTTATGAAAAATCGCGCGGTGTTGGAGGAAGACTCTGCGCAAAAAAATTACCCGAGGGCATTTTCCACTTTGGAGCGCAATTCTGTACAGCTCAAACGATGCCTTTTAAAAATTTTTTAAAATCATCCAATGCTTTAAATTTTAAAGGCTCTATTTTTGATTTTGAGACAAAATCTTGTATTGAAACCAAAAACTATTTCGTTGGCAGTAATGGCATGCATAGCCTTCTAAAAAAACATGGTAAAATTTTAGACATACGTTTTAATACCAAAGCCATAAAAGTAAATGAAAAAAAGAAACAGGTCAGTTTTGAGTCTGGTGAAAAGGTTTCTTACGATATAATAATCTCTAGCCTACCCCTCCCCCAAGCCAGAGAAATTTTCAGCACTGAAATACAACATGCAGCAATATTTAGCCCTTGTTTGTCTGTAGGCATGACAATAAAAGGTCAATATTCAAGTGAATACAATGCATATAAAAATATTAACGAGGATGTAGCATGGATAGGCTCAGGTGGCTTTTACGAAATAAATAATAAAGATAACTGGGTTTTACAGTTTTCACCTATGGCCAGTCATGCATCGATGGATGATTCTGATGTCCTAATTCAAACAAACGCAGAAAACTTAGTAAGAAATATAATTCATGGGAAATATGAAATTCAACATTCAGGGATTTTTAAGTGGAAATATGCTTTATGCAATCGATCAGACGCAAAAAATAAGTTTACAAGCATTTCAGATGATGCTTTTGCAGTCGGTGATTGGAATATTTCCCCGCGGGTTGAGTCAGCATTTATTTCAGGAAATGCATTGGGTGGATATCTGCTGGAGCAAAGATTATGAAACAGATAGGAATAATTTTTCCGGATGATTTATCAGTCAATAACAAGGTTTTAACAGCCATCAAAAAATCTGACCCATTATTGGTGTATGAGCCATGTGATACCTTTTACCAACTCAAACACCACAAACATAAACTAGTCTTACTTATATCAGCCTTAAGGCATTGGACAAAATATCTAGAGAAAGATTTTAAAAATATTGTCCATATAAAAATTACAAAGAAGAGAGATATTGACCTTATGCATCAACTAGAAGACCTTCATCAAAAAGACCCTTTTGATGTATTACATGTAACTCAGCCAAGTGATCATGGTGTATTAACGCAACTAATGTTCTTTGGATCAAAATACAACGTGGAATTAAACATTCATTCAGATACAAAATTTATTGATTCCATCGAGGGGTTTTCTGAATGGTCTAAAGATAAAAAATCTCTTGTTCAGGAGTACTACTATCGCTGGTTAAGAAAGAAGTATAGCCTGCTAATGGATGGGGATAAGCCCCTAGGCGGTAAATGGAACTTTGATAAAGAAAACCAAAAAAGTATTTCAAAATTAAAAGAATCACCAAAACCAAGGCAAAAGCTAAAATCTGATGAGATAACCATTTCAACAATGGTTGATGTAGAAAATTGCTTCCCTGATTCAATTGGAAATTTAGAAAATTTTAATTGGGCGGTAACACATGCAGATGCAAGAAAACAATTAAATATTTTTCTGGAATCCTATTTTAAGTCTTTTGGTGACTTTCAAGACGCAATTGATAAGAACAACTCCACTCTATTTCATTCTCTTCTTTCGCCGTATATAAACTCAGGATTATTAGATCCCATGGAATGTATTGTTGACGCAGTAAGCCACTTCAATGAATCTATAAATAAAATTCCAATCAATGCACTAGAGGGTTTTGTTAGGCAAATTTTAGGATGGAGGGAATTTATTAGAGGTGTTTACTGGGAAAATATGCCTCAATACAAGGAAAAAAATTTTTGGTCACATAAAAATAGTTTGAACAACAATTGGTATTCTGGGGAGACAGGAATACCTTTGCTTGACGATGCAATTCAGGAGTCTGTAAACACTGGTTACACTCATCATATAAACAGGCTAATGATAATCTCTAATTTAATGAACCTATCAAATATTAAACCCAAAGAGATCTATCAATGGTTTATGGAAATGTATGTTGATTCAGCTGACTGGGTCATGGTTCCAAATGTATTTGGCATGGGTACATATGCTGATGGGGGAATTTTCTCTACCAAACCCTATATTTGCGGATCAAGCTATATGCTTAGAATGTCAAATTATAAAAAAGGAGAATGGTGTGATGCAGTAGATGGTCTTTATTGGAGATTCATAGAAACAAATAGAGAGTTTTTTGCTAAAAATCCAAGATTAGGCTTAATGTTAAAAACACTTGATAGAATGGATCAAGATAGAAAAATTAAAATTTATAGTGCTGCTGATCAATTTATAGAAAAAAACACCAGTTAAAGATCTTCCAGTAAAAACTCAGATGCAGCAAAAGCCATCCCTGCATTATCATGGGCAATTTCAGGTACAATTTGATACCGCCACCGAAATGGAAGTCTCTTTTCCACCCCTAATTGAACTAAACTGTTAAAAAAGTTTGTCCCCCGCTCTAATCTGTGGCTTCCTTGTTTTTTAGCTTTGCGCATAGAAGGCAAAGAAGGATGCTTGGGATCATTATCAGCATCACCCAAAAAGACTCCTCCCTTTAACCTCAGAAACCATTCAATCCTTTCAGATGAAACATTCATATTTTTTATGCCAAATGGGTATGGAATTTTATCATCTACGAAAGTGTAGAACCCTGCATTTGCCATAGCGGCTTTGTCAATTCGTGTTTCATTGCTGAGCAATAGGTACCTATGAACAAATTGAGACCCCCCAGAATGACCATATAGCCTAAAGGTTGAAGTTGATAGCTTAAACCTGGCTTTGAAGTAATCAAAAAGCAGCCCCAAGGTATCTGTTAAATACAGCGATTGATCCTGTAAAATCTCGCCCTTGTTATTGCTCATCATTAGATATGAATATTCAGGAAAAGCGGCTTTAGAAAATTCTGGGGCTATTAGAACAACATTCCTTTTTTCTGCCAAAGGAAGCCAATCATTAATGTATTTTTCTGCTGATCTTGAGGCACCATGCATGATAAAAATAATGACAGTATTCTCATCAATAAGATCGGGTGTAGAATAAAAAATCTTAGCATCAGGTTTATTCCAGTATGAAAAAGTTGTTTCCTCTATCTGTCTAGCCGCTACAGTTGTTGCTAAGAAGACAAAAGAAATTAAAAAAAAATGTTTCACTTGTGCTTGTGGTTTGATATTTTTTCTGGAGCTTTGCATTGTCCTCTTTCCCAATCACCTGGCTTACAATCGTAAATAATTCTTCCGTGATCCTTGATTAAGTAATCTAGTATCTGATGAGCATGAGCCCCAAAACCCAGGGATGCATCCTCCTGCAGTTCTTCAATGGGTATGGTGTAACTTGTCCAATCTTTGGGCGCCCTCCACCCTGGAGGAGCAACCAATTGAGCTCTAATGCCTGCTATGGGATGAAGCGCACGCCATTCTCTTATTTTATTAGCCATGACTTCAACCAACTTCGGGTATTGATCGGCTAAGTTATTATATTCATTGGGGTCATTGTTGATATCAAACAATTTGTTTTCTACATTAATCTCTAGCAAAGAGCTTGATATAACCTGAACGAGCTTCCATTTATCATTAAAAACTGTGGTATGAAACTCCCCATAATTTGGGGTCTCAGATGCAAAAAATACTTCTTTATTGAGTTGTATATCTTTTCCATGTTTTATTGCAGGCCACATATCTCTGCCCCAAATTTCTTTTGAATTCTGCATTGGAACCCCAGAAGCGCTAGCAAGAGTTGGGAAGACATCCATTACAGTCATGATTGATCTAAACTTCTTGCCTGCCTCAATTTTACCTTTCCATTTCAAAGCAGCAATTACCCTAATGCCGCCCTCATAAGTATCACCTTTACCACCTCGTAATGGAAAATTATCTGCACCACCGCCAGCGTAAGCAGCACCCCCATTATCGCTGCTAAATAAGATAATGGTCTCCTCTTCAATGCCCTCACTAGCTAAGGTTGCTAAAACTTGCCCAATTGCTTGATCTAAGGCATCCACAACAGCTGCATACAAGGGACGAGCACTTGGCGCAAAACCATTCAATGTTCTAGTCCGATCAATTGCAATACTTCTAGTGAGTTCTCTTGTATCCTCTAAATTTTTATATTTTTCAACAAGGTCGTCTGGCGCTTCTAAAGGCGTATGAGGTGCAATAAAAGGCATATATAGAAAAAAAGGTTTTTCTTTATCTCTTGCTTTGATCCAACGAGAGGCCTCATTGGCTAACAAAAATGTTTCATAGCCCTCATCAGTAATAGTCACGCCATTGCGTTGAAAGTCAATCCCACCCTGGTTTGCAAAGGGAGGAAAATATCCAACTTCGGTGTGCATGTGACCATAAAAATCATCAAAGCCTCTAGCATTTGGATGAAAAATTTCTTGAGAATGTCCTAGATGCCACTTTCCAACCATCGCGGTTTGATAGCCAGCAGCTTTAAAGGATTCTGGCATAAAATGCTCGTCGGGATGCACCCCATTATTCATCCATGGCATCACCACAGAATATGCAATGCCCAACCTCAATGGGTCACGTCCTGTCATTAGAGCTGCTCTGGTTGGACTACATATTGGGGTTGTATAAAACCTATCCAAAGACAATCCCTCAGCAAAAAGTGAATCAATCGCTGGGGTATCAATGGGAGCTCCTCTTAAAGAAATATCAGCCCAACCTAGGTCATCAACTAAAAATATGATGACGTTTGGTTTTTTTTCATCAGCAACTGCTATAGAACAAAAAGATATCAATCCTATAAAAAATGATTTAAGTTTCAAAGTCATAGTCATCTGCATTAAAGTTACTTGTCCAATTCCAATATTCTATCAATCTCCATGGAGATGTGGTAACAACCTTGCCTTTAGAATTTTGATACCAGCTAGAAACTTTCTCATGCTGCCAAACCATCTTTTCATGTCTCTTATTAAAACTATCTTGATATTGACCTTCAATTTCAGGCTTAACTCTAATCACTTTATGATTATTGCTCAGCATGAATTTAATTGCAGAGCATATATAATTTATTTGACATTCTGAGTTAAAGATAATGCTGCCTGCATGCGCTAAATTAGTTCCTGGCCCATACATTGCAAAAAAATTTGGTAAAGGTGAAAAAGTGATCCCTAAATATGATTGAGGTGAATCTTCGAAGATGCTTCTATAGTTTCCAGACCCACCATCAATGTTCATCGGGTAAAAAAATTCTTGCGCCTTAAAGCCAGTAGCAAAAATTATCGTATCAAATTCAAGCTCCTTTTTAGAGCTTACAATTCCTTTTGCGCTCATGCAATCAACTCCCTCATCAAGCAAGCTAACGTTCTCAAGATGAAGTGCCTTTAACCAAGACCCGTTATCTTGGAGCATTCGCTTTCCAAATGGTGGGTAATTTGGAATCACCTTATTAATAAGAGTGCTATCTGAAATCTGGGATAACATACCAGCTGTAAATAATTCTCTCATTTCATCATTCTGCTTATTGATTGAGCCATTGCTATCATCCCAAGCTGGATCAACATACAGTGATTCGAGCAACTGATCTGAACCTGGATAAAAAAGTAAAAACCTGTACCAACGTGAGTAAAAGGGTAAATTTTCTAAAAGCCATTTTTTATCTTCATCAACTTTTTCATGATACTTAGGATTGGGAAACATCCAAGGCGGAGATCGTTGGAAAATTGTTAGCTCTTTACAAGACTCAGCAATACTTGGAACAATCTGAAAAGCACTTGCACCACTCCCAACCACAGCAACTTTTTTATCAGAAATTACTTCAGCATCTGGCCATTGTGAAGAATGAAACATGGTGCCTTGAAATTCGTGCAGACCCTTGATGTCAGGAATTTTTGGCTGGTTAAGCTGCCCAACACAAGAGATGACAATATTAATTTTTTCCTTTGTTTTTTTTCCATTAGACAATGAGTGTAACTCCCATGTATGGCTGGAATTATCAAACTTCATATCTGTAACTTGAGTCCCAAAATATGTATGGTTTTGAATATCATATTTATAAAAACATTTCTTAAAATATTCGAGTAGCTCTGGTTGTTGAGAGAAATGTTCCGACCACTGGTAATTTTCTTCAAAGGAGTAAGAATAAAAATGATTGGCGATATCTACTCGAGATCCTGGGTATTTATTTTCATACCAAGTGCCGCCAAGATTATTATTTTTCTCGTAGATTTTATACTTGATGCCTGCTTCAGCTAACTTAATGGCAGCGAGTATTCCAGACATTCCTGCGCCAATAATCAACACCTCCATGCTTGACTTCACTTTGGCTGGCTGTTGATTCAAATCATGTCCATTGAGGTTTAGCTCTTTTGACATCATAGGAATATAGTCTTTTTGGACATTCTCACCGACAATGAAATTCATCATCTTATGCATCTCTTCGTTAGAGGGGATATACATATCATCAAGTGTGGAGTTTAAATAAAAACTTTCTATTTCGTTTAAAGCTATTTTTTTAATTTTTTCTTTCTCTTGAGGGGTGAGAAATCCCTGCGTTTCTCCGAGCACGGCCTGTTTGGGTTTGGGCAATTTATCTAATATTGAAATATCTTTTGTAAAATGTACTAATATAGCCGCAAGAACTGGAAAACTAGCTGCATTTAAAGCTTTTTTAAGAGTTTCTTTGTGAACATTCATGGTCATTTAATTATGCCCGTAAAAGCATTAAGGTTTATAGTAAATAATCAAAATGTCTGACTATTCAAAAATTATCGAAAAGATTCACTCTTCTCCATTTAGATTTGTAATAGTTTCAAGCGGAGGAGGAACCAATGCGATTTCAGAAATTCTAAAGATTCCTGGAGCAAGCAAATCAGTGTTAGAAGCATATGTTCCTTATGCGAGGGAATCTTTAGATTATTACCTACTCAAACAGCCTGATCATTACTGCAGCTTAGATACAACTTTAAGCATGGCCGCAAAAGCATATAGCGCAGCAAAAAAAATCGATCTAAACAGTAATCACAAAAATCTATTAGGAATTGCAGTCACAGCATCACTTGCAACAAATTACCAAAAAAAAGGTGAGCATAAATTTTTTATTGCCATACAAACATACAAGTATTCATCTAGCTTCTCTTACTCATTTAAAAAGGGTGAACTAACCAGGGAGCAAGAAGAGCAGATCGTAACCGACCATATTATCAAAGCCATTGCGCAAGCATGTAGCATAAATAATATTTCGATCCCTAAATCTTCTTCTTTAGCGACCAAGACAGTCAAGGCTGAAAAAAGCTGGGTGCAATTAGTCGATAATAAAATTGATTTTGTGTCTTCATCAAATCGGGTCCCTGAGTTAATTTTTCCTGGTTCTTTTAATCCCTTCCATTCAGGGCATAATTCTATGAGCGAATTGGCGCAAAAAAAAACTGGATTAGGTCTCGCCTATGAAATATGTATTCAGAATGCAGACAAACCTCCATTGTCATATCATGAAATTGAAAAAACCTTAAGTCAGTTTCAACATGGACAGGATTGGGTGCTTACTAAAGCCGGAAAATTCACTGATAAAGCATTTCTTTTCCCTAACTCTGTATTTATTATTGGTGCAGATACCTTGACAAGAATTCTTGATGAAAAATTTTATTTAAACCGAAAAGATATGCTTGATCAATTAGATTTATTTAATAGTCATAATATAAACTTTCTGGTCTTTGGTAGAAAAATTAACAATAAATTTATAAGCTTTGATCAAGTTACCATTCCTGAACATATAGCTAAAAGATTTGTTGGATTCGCTGAAAATATTTTTAGAGATGATATTTCTTCAACTTTGATAAGAAAGGAACAAGACTAAAAATATTAAAAAATTTATTATAATATTTGATATAGGCTTTTGATAAAACTGGGGGGTTTTTATGAAAGGTTTCTTACCCAAAATAGCGCCAGCAAAGTTATACTCAATTGATTCTAGCTCTTGCATCAGAATTCAAGAGATTTGTAGCAACCTACCAAAATTATTACTAACTGGAAAGTTGCATTCAACAATTGAAAGGCTTTCAGGAGAAGACCTCTCCATTAAAAGTTTATTAATTAATCAAAAAGATCAAGACCTACAACTTGCCATGTCGCATTTAAGTTTTATTGCTCATGCATACATATGGGGAGATAAAAAGCCTCATAGCAAACTGCCTAGCGTTCTTGCAAAACCATGGGTTGAAGTTGCGAAACAACTAGGTCGACCTCCCATACTAAGCTATGCAAGCTATTGCTTAGACAACTGGTTTTTGATTGATGAAGATGAAGAGATCTCATTAGAAAATGTTGGTTTATTAAATAACTTTTTAGGTGGAGTGGATGAAGATTGGTTTGTAACCGTTCATGTTTGCATTGAAAATGCAGCTTCCAGCGCAATTGAAGCATGCAAAAAAATATCTCAATGTGATGAGAGCTCTTCTGAAAAAGAGATATTAACTTTGCTAAATCAAATAGTGAAATCAATGAAAAAAGTAAATTTAATTTTTTCAAGAATGCCTGAAAAATGTGATCCATACATATACTATCATCGGGTGCGTCCATTCATCTTTGGCACTAAAGATAATCCTAGTTTAAAAAAGGGTCTGATATATGAAGGTCAATTTGAAAATAAACCTCAATTCTTCAGGGGTGAAACTGGAGCTCAAAGCAGCATAATTCCCTCGCTTGATGGAGCATTGCAGATCTCTCATACGAAAGATCATCTAAGACATTATCTAAATGAGATGAGGGATTATATGCCACCAAAACACAGAGAATTTATTAATACTATTGAGAAGAACTCAATGTTAAAAAAACTTCTTAACGATTCAAGCAGGCTGATAAATAAATACAATGATTGCTTGGAGGAAATTAGAGCTTTTAGAGCTATGCATCTTGAGTATGCTGCAACTTATATTCATAAACAATCTCAGATTAAAAATCCATTTGGCAGAGGAGGCTCAACTATTACAGGGACAGGTGGAACACCTTTTATGAGTTACCTAAAAAAACATCGGGACGAGACCGAGGCACAGAAGAAATAGAGCTATTTGCTGTGAGGCGGCAGTTTAGCTTCAACAAACCATTCGTGAATTTGTTTGGCAGGATTAAACTTTTTTAATCTAAGTTTTTGGTTTTCAATGACTAGTTTTTTTGTCTTAACCGCGAGGTAATGATAGGTGTGACTATCTCTAGACTCGCTTTCAGGAATTAAATAGACCTTAGTTTGTTTCTTTTTACTATCTGCCATAATGAAGCTGATTATACCGAAATCAATTCATTTTCCCATTTAATTTTAAAAAAATATAAGCAAATATCTATTTTCTAAGTATTCCTAATCAACTAGAATGAGCGCGTCATACCAAATATGCTAAAGAAACTGTCAAAAAAATTATTAGGGCTTCTTGCTTCGATGCTAGTTGCATCATTTTTAGTTGCGCCGAATATTATGGCTAGCAGCATATTGCTCGATGGCACCCTATCTCCTGATGAGTGGAGTCAAGCAACATCATATGATCTGGAATATGAGATTATGCCCTCTCGCAATACCCCGGCAAATCTTAAAACAACTGCCTATATTAAATTCGATGAAAAATATTTATATATTGGGATAAAGGCATTTGGAGATCCCAGTAAAATCAGAGCAACCTTAAAAAACAGAGATCAGTCCTGGAACGAAGACTATGTTGCGCTCATGGCAGATCCATTCAAGGATGGAAGATATGGTGTTTTGATTGGCGTAAATGCTTTGGGAGTTCAGCTTGATGAAAAGAATACAAGCTCTGGTTCGGATGATTCCTGGAATGTGCTATTTGAATCTGCAACAGCATTTCAAGATGACGGTTATTCCGCTGAGTTAATTATTCCATTTGCAGAATTACAACTGCCTGATACAAAAAGCCAAACATGGAAAATGGGATTTATAAGAAAATCTTTTCAGGCTGGAATTCAAACTGTATTTGCCTCGTTTAAAAATCTTCCAGCTGAAACTTGTTGGGCTTGCCAAGTCGATGAAGAAGTATCGCTTGGATCACCTGAGAAAATTTATCGAAGTTATTTATATCCCTATATTTTTCTTAATCAATATGGAGATAGACCTGTTAAAAAATTTAAATTACAGAATCCAGATTATGAAATAGGGATTACTGGTTTATATGATTTAACCAACGCCTCGTCAATTGAATACACCGTTAATCCAGATTTTTCTCAGATCGAGTCAGATGCTCCTGTGATAATGGAAAATCAAACTTTTGCTATGTCATATCCTGAAAAAAGAACTTTTTTTCTTGAAGGTTCTGAACTGCTTAAGTCAGATACTGAAACTGTCTACACTCGATCGATTACCAATCCTTTGGGAGCAATAAAATATACCAATCAAGGGAAGGACAGCTCAATCTATTTATTGCAAGCAACAGACTCAGACTCACCCTATTTGGCCGCTGGTCAATATAGATCGTTTAGGGGCAATGCAGGTAAAAGCAGAGTAACGATAGGAAGATTTAAAAAAAATCTTACAAACAAGTCTCATTTAGGACTTATAGCAACAAATAGAGATTTTCATGTTGGGGGTTCAGGCTCTGTGGTTGAATTTGATGGTTTATTTAATATCTTAGATAACTATGTTTTAGATTTAAATTATGCAAGGAGTGATACCAAAGAGGGTTATATAAATTTTATCGACACCGATGAGACCTTTGCTGGAAGGACATTCAAAATGGATGGGGAGTCTTTTTCTGGGGTTGCTAAAAATTTCCGGTTAAGGAGAGCTGTAGATAGTTCCAATTGGGGGATTAGATTTAAAGACGTCTCTCCTACTTACAGAGCCCATGTTGGCTTTGTGGGGAGAAATGACTACAAGAGTAGAAACTATTGGTATGGGAGAACCTTTAGATCAACGGGAACCCTAAGAGTCATAAATTTTAATTGGAATAATAGAAATAGAATAAACTTTAGAAATCAAAAAACTCAAGAATTTTATGAATTTCGAATTGGTGTTGAAACAGATTTTAATTTCCAGGGGCAAATTGAGTGGCAAATTAAGCCGAGCGAGAAATTTGATGGGATTCAGTATGGAAAACAAACTTCATTAGAAATCAGGGGGCAATACCATCCATCTGAAAGATTTTTTACTAATTTTGAGATTGAAAAAGGAGATGCAATTGCATACAGGATAGATAATCCCGAGATCGGGGATGCATTAGAATACAACTTATATAATGTATTTAGATTTTCAGATAATTTTAAAATTGCTCTAGGGCATCGATACTCTGAACTAAAAAATAAAATAACAGATCAAGAATTTTATGCTGGTGAGATTAATAGGTTTGAGATTGATTATCAGATTGATGGCGCCTTATCTACCAGAGCGATAATTGAAAAAAATGATTTCAGCGATGATTATTTTCTTGAGGCTTTAGTCCAGTGGAAGCCCAACCCTTATACCATCTTTTATGCTGGAGGGACTCAGTTCTACAAAGAACCAAATCCATTCAGCGATAACATAAGACTAGAAACTTCGCAGATTTATGCAAAATTTCAATATTTTTATAACCCAAACAAATAAGAATTAATTAACAATCAACCACTCTTCCTGTTGTTTGACCGCCCTTAATAGCAATTGAGTTAAGATCAAAATTAATTGCTTCCTCGGTTAAAAATAAACCCCTAACTTGAATTTTAGTTTTATCTAATCCATCTTTCTCAAGACATGAGAGGGGTATGTTAATGGTTGTCCAATCTGTCATTAAAGCTGTTGGAAGCGCGATGGAACCTCTGCAATTATTGCCGCAACCCACGCTGAAATATAAAGCAGGATCAGACAGGCTATTTATACGCATCACTATCTCATAAAAAGGTGATTGCATGCTTGCGAGATTGACATAAGATGAGGCTGAGATACCAAATGCTTGCAGGGCTTGGTCATCAACAAAAACTATATTCTTAGCATCATCCTGACGCTGATAATCAAACCGAGTAATTTTAATTTTATCA
>JADHNV010000018.1 GCA_016779285.1 SAR86 cluster bacterium | reverse complement strand
TAGATCCTGATAACGAACTGCTTTTTCCAAATCTTGAAAACACCACCTTTTCAGCTAGAGCTCCTTTTACTTACAGCGAGACCACTGCAAACTTTAGCTTAAAGCTTGTTAGCTCATCAAACAGGGAAGTTACCAAAAGTGTTAGTATACCTATCAAGTTTAAGCATGTGGCTGAACAATTTAATACGAGCGACGGATTGTTAAACTTTAATCCCTCAAGCACCATTCAAGCAAGTTTGCAGAATGCCAATTATGCCTCTTGGGACATCATGCCTTGGTTGCGAGGAGAGAGGAAAAAATTACCTGCTGGCACCTACTGTTATCCCACGCCTGATATTTGTTCCTACCAACCTGGCGAATGGCCTCCTGGATTTATTCCTGGAGATATCTATCCCGGTGATTTTGATGGGGATGGAGACCAAGACATTATCTTTGTGGCAGACATAGGGGATAGAGTATTTAAATCCTTGGGCTCAGATGAAAATACTTCTTATTGGAGCACCATCCATTTACTCTTTAATGATGGTTCTGGAAGATTAAGCGAGGATTTATCAAAGTATGAAAACAACGAACCCCCAAGATTGCCTGCGCCGTATCGGGTAGAAGTAGGAGACTTTAATAAGGATGGCATAGACGATGCATTCGTTGGGAGTTTTGGCGTTCCTAAGCTTAGAGAAGACAATACGAATTACTGGATTGCTTATCCTCATTTACTTTTATTATCTGGTAATAACATTCACCAAAACGTAAAAATTCTTCAAAATGAGGAACAGCTACAGGGCAATCTACCTACCAATATTGATTTTGCTCACGACGGTAGCTCGGGCGATGTCAACGGGGATGGTAACCTCGATGTTTTAATGAACGCAGTTCTTTACTTCGGTGACGGCCAGGGAAATTTTCAAATTGTGAACTTAAACCAAAAGAACATAGAAACTGCATGCTGCGGACTACAAAAAGATAAGGTTGATAAGACCCACGCCCATGCATCGACCATAGGTGATTACAACAATGATGGAATTGATGACCTTGTGATCTTCTGGAACGAAATAGCAACTCCTGAAAATATTTACGGCGCTAGGCATTGGAACAGCTTACATTTAGGTCCAATTGACCCAAACAATCCTCCCTATTTAGATCAGGATTCTTGGTTGAGAGTGCCAGAACCATTTTATGGCCCAACTAATGCAAATTATAACGACGCATACAGTGGAGATATCAATGGGGATGGCTTTGATGATATTGTAGTGGGTTCTACAAGAAAATCGCCTTATTATGCAGGCAGGCATGTTCAGATTCTTGTGAGCAATGGAGACGGAACTTTTAACGACGAAACAACAACTAGGTTTTCCGACCAGCCTAGAGCTGATTTAGACCCTTCTTTGCAGGGAACAGGCATTGGTGAGGGCGTGATAGTTTTGATAGATGTCGATAAAGATGGTGATTTAGACTTGGTTGATACTACTGCGATCTATGGCGGGGAGAATTTTGAAATCTATCCCAGAGTTACTCTTGCCTTTAATGATGGGGCAGGAGTCTTTACCGAAGTAGCACATGATTATTTTCCTAAACGCATGAAATGGGACTTTTTTGATAAATACAATGGACTTAATATAGATGGGGGCACTCCACTAATCCATAGGTCTGGTGTCATCGATTTAGATGGCAATGGCCACTTAGATTTTGTCATGGGATTTCAAGGCACTATGCTTAGGGCAACGGAATCTGATTCAGAGCTCAAAGACGAGTCCATTATTACCACGCAAAGCTTTATTAGTAAAAAATAAAAATAGCTAGCCTAGACACGCTTTTGATCTTGGCTTCATGGAAGTTTGAATATATTTTCTACTGGACAATTTAAAATTTTTGCTTGCTAGTTACGAAGGATTGTTAAAAAATTAAAGCCCATCACTCTTCTCCAATTTCTTAATTTACAGATACTAGAAAGTGCCATTACAAACAAAATATTCTAGGACAATCAATGAGTGCTAAAAAAGCCCATGCTTTTTTACTCAATACCGCAAAAAAGGAAAAGCACCATGCATTTTATAAATTCATGCAAAGCACAGAGGTTATATCGATAAAAACAAGAATAGATCCCTCGCTATCATTAAAACATTTTTTAGCCAAAACCATCATTGGTCAACAGGTCTCCACCAAAGCGGCGCAGTCTATTTGGCAAAAAGTAAAAATTGTTTTAGATAGTCGCCAATCACAGACTACATTAGAAAGTTTAAAAGATCTGGGCTTATCAAAACCTAAAGCATCCTACATTTTAGGAATCATCAAAGATGAAGGCATCGAAAAAATGACAATCGATGACTTAAAACAAATGTCCTTAGAAGAACTTACGGAGTTTTTTTTAAAGCTTAAAGGGGTAGGTCCATGGACTTTAGGAGTTGTAAGAATGTTCTATATTCAAGATACAGATGTTTTCTTAGAAGGCGACCTCGGAATCAACAAAGCGCTGATAAATTTTTTTAATTCCAAGACTTATACTGGGCATCACTACTCTCCATACAGAACCTATCTTTGCCTTTATTTATGGAAGAGCCTAAACAATGTCTAAAATTTTTACATCAAACAAACAAGCTGGTCTCAAAAACGCAATACCCTTTGTTATATAATTTTTAAATGCTTATAAAACAAATACCTATTCGGAATAGTTTGCGTAATTACATGTATCTATTGGCATGTGAAAAGACGTCTTCAGCCATAGCTATCGACCCCTTGGATCATGCATTATGTCTTCAAATGGCAGATCAAATGGGCTGGAAAATAAAAATCGTTGCCAACACCCATCATCACCATGATCACATTGGCGGCAATGGCCCTGTGATTGCTGCAACCGGCGCTGAATTGGTTTCTCACAAAGATGCCACCGATGCCATACCTGGTGTAGATAGAGGTTTGAGCGCTGGTGAAGAGCTACATTGTGGTAAGTTTGCTTTAAAGGTTATGGATACACCGGGACATACCATGAGTCATATTTGCTTATATTTTCAAGGAGACACCAAAGAGCAGCCTGCATTATTTTGCGGGGATACATTATTCAATGCCGGGGTGGGCAGATGTGATTTTGGTGGCGAGCCAAAAATTCTTTTTGAAACTTTTGAAGATCAAATTTTCCCCCTTGCAGATAATGTTCGAATTTTTCCGGGCCATGACTACATTGAAAATAATTTAGAGTTTACCCTTGATAGAGAGCCTGATAATGAGCAAGCCTTGTCGCTGCGTAAGAAATTTCAAAACGGCCTCAATGCTGAAAGTTTTGTGAGCGACATAGGCTTGGAAAGAGAAATCAATGTCTTTTTTAGGTTGAATTCAGCCCAGGTTAGATCAGGCATTGCTGCGAGCTTTAACACAAGGCTTGAAAATTTAGACAATGAAAAAACTTTTATAGGTTTGCGAAAACTGCGAGATAATTGGTAAAAATTAGACTTTTATATCTCAAAGCATCTGATGAATTACTTGCAGTTAGCGAGTATCTCAAATAGAATCAGATTTCTTTTAAATCATGAATACTCAGCTAAACCTAGATAAATCCGCAATGGTGCTTTCTATTGTATGCGCCCTACACTGTCTTTTTGTTCCATCATTTTTAATTCTAAGCTCTGGGTTTCTGACCATCTCAATAGATAGCACGCTTGTGCATCAGCTATTGTTGATACTTGTAGTTCCAGTAAGCTTGTATGCTTTAATTTCTGGATATAGAAATCATAAAATAACCTGGGTTTTTTTATCTGGGGTATCCGGCTTGATTCTGCTGTTTCTTGCTGTGCTTCTTGGCCCTAACATTCTAGGAGAATTTTATGAAAAAGCATTAACTTTAATGGGCTCAACCATTGTAGCTTTTTCACACCTCAAGAATTACCAAGTTTGCAGAAAGCGTGACTGTGTTTGTCACGATTAGCCATTTATTCATCAAGCAAGATCTTTATGTGATAATATACCCCCCATGGGTATATTAAAAAAAATACTTTTTTCAATATTTTTAATTGTTAATGTTGAGGCAAGACCAATTTCATATTCTGGTGGCTCAACCATGATGGCCATATCAGACAATATGAAAGAATCTATTTACTACCATTATTCACCGACGTATAAATACTCAGTTGGCATAGAGTCTGTGAAAGATAAATTTTTTGACAAGGATTATCTGTATCTGAGATTAACGTATTTGTTGAATAGAAAAAATACTAAAAACTCTCAACGAAACCTGTACTTTCAATCAGCCATTTCACCAGATGATTTAAATGAAAATTTTTATGGCATCCATGGAGATTGGGAAACAAGAAGATTTTTTACAGGCTTTGGTTATAAGAGAGTCATTAACAATATCCGAGATTTTACCGAGCAGTACTTTCAAGCAGGGATAGCCCCTTACATTGGTGAATACGGAGATTTTCATACTTGGATGATGCTTAAGAGTAAAAAAAACACGCTCACTAGTGATTGGATAACATATCCAGTTTTAAAGTTTTTTAAGGGGGATTTCTTGGTTGAGATTGGCTATGACAGCGATCTTGATTGGGATATTCATATGATGTATAGATTTTAAGGAGAAAATGAAATGAATAAACTATATTTTATGTCCATGTTGGTTATATCAAGCTTTGCTTGGGCAGATGATGATCACGATCATGGCCATAACCATGCGATGGAAATGGAGGCCCATTCTCATGAGGGCCACATGCACGATGTTTTGGTTGATGGCAAAGAACTTGAGGTGGACCCAGACAGATTTGATAAATTCGTTGAGGGCAAAAAAAACTTGCAGGTTGCAGTTATTAGTGTAAATGGCATGGTGTGTGATTTTTGTGCAAGAGGCATCGAAAGAACTTTTAAAAAAGATAAAGCAGTGCAAAAGATTGACGTTGATTTAACCAAAGGAAAAGTTTTGGTTATGTACACTCAATCTGCAAAAGTTAATTTTGAGGACATTAAGCAAAAAATTCTTTCTAACGGTCAAAACGTAACTGATCTTCAGATTATTTCAATATAAGAGGTTACGGTGAAGGATAATACCGCAAATATTTTTTCACTTTTTGCTTCTTCGTCGACATTAATTTGTTGTGCTTTACCTTCATTGTTTGTTGCTCTTGGGGCTGGAGCGTCTTTTGCTAGTTTAATTACTCACATCCCTTTTTTGATCACTTTATCTCAATACAAAGTACAAATTACACTTTTTGCATTGTTGATGATCGTGATGGCTGGATATGTTAATTACAGGACTTATCACATGCCATGTCCTGCTGACCCAGAGCTTGGTAGGCTATGCATGCAAACCAGAAGGCGTTCAAGAATTCTTTACTATTTCTCTCTAGTGATTTTTACTTTTGCTACAATTTTTACCTACTTAGTTCCAAATTTTTTATAGTTATGAAGCATCCGTGTCACAAGAATCAGATTGCTAGTCTTCGTCGCATCAAAGGACAAATTGAGGGTGTCGAGCGCATGATTGCAGAGGGTAAATACTGCATAGATATTCTCAATCAAATTAAGGCAACCAAAAATGCAATTTCCACTGTTGAGGGGAAAGTTTTAAAAACGCATTTGCAAGAATGCATCAAAGAGTCTTTCAATGGAAATGGGGATAGTGAAAATAAAATTGAAGAAATTATTAAGCTTCTAAAAAGATGAAGCTAATTGTAAGAAATACTCATAAATATCTAAGCTTTTTTATTTCTATACAGCTACTCTTGTGGACAATTTCAGGCATTTACTTTGCATTTAACAAAATTGAGAATGTTAGAGGGGAGCAATATCGACTTCAATTGCCATCTAACCATAGCTTTAAGAACATAGAGTTTGAGATCCCTGAGGCTACCTCAGCAGTTGTAAAAAAGCGTTTAGACCAGACCATCATTGCTGCTTCAACGAATGCTGGAATGAGATATTTTGATGAATCAGGTGACCCCTTAAAGAAAATTTCATTTGATGAAGCAAAACAGATAGTTGCTAAAAATACTCTGCTTAATCCAATTGCAGTTGAGGAAATTAACGAATCTAAAGAGGGTTCTGAATACAGAGGCAGACAATTACCCATTTATAAAGTGATTACCCGTAATGTCAATGACAAAGAGGTTAATACATACTTAAATATTTTTAGCGGAGATATCGTAGCCATAAGATCAGCCCAATGGCGTATATGGGATTTAATGTGGGGTTTTCATATCATGGATTGGCAAGAAAGAGACAACATAGATAACTTGCTATTAAAAATATTTTCGATATTAGCTTTAATAAGCTCTTTATCAGGCATCTTGCTGTTTTTTAAAATTGATATTAGAAAAGAAACTTAATTGATAACACCATGAAAGATGCAATAGCAGTTTTCAATGAATGGGCTGAGCTCAATAAAGATCTTGGAATGGAAAGGGGTCATGCTGATGCTGTGACCGAAATGCTAGATTTTGCTTTGAAAGAAAGGCATAGAATCAATAAGAATTTCACTTTTTTAGATTTAGGCTGTGGTAACGGCTGGGTAGTTAGAAAAGTTATTAACGACCCATTATGCAAAAAAGCTTTCGGTATCGATGGCGCTGATCAAATGATTACCAATGCAAAAGCCCGTGGAAATAAAGAGAATTATATTCTTGCCAACATTCATGACTATGAACCTCAAAAAAAATTTGATCTAATTCATTCCATGGAAGTTTTGTATTATTTAGAAGATCCAGCATCCATACTAAAAAAAATATCTAATTCATGGCTTGCCAAAAAAGGGAGGCTAATTGCAGGAATAGATCTCTATTATGAAAATCGAGATTCACATAGCTGGGAAGATAAAGTTGGAGCAAAAATGTTGATGTTACAACAAGCAGAATGGATAGAAATGTTTGAGAGCGCAGGTTTTTCCAATGTAGAAAGTTGGTGCGCAAATCAAACTGAGGGCTGGGCCGGGACCTTGGTATTGACAGGCAAAAAGGATTAAAAATGTTTAATAGCCTTGATCACCTTATCATTGCCGTTGAAGATTTGGAAAAGGCCACGCAAAACTATCAACTCATCATGGGTGCACCCCCAGTTTGGAGCGGGGAGCACAAAAGTCTGGGAACCAGCAACACTTTATTTAATTTTCAAAATACTTATCTTGAGCTCTTATCTGCAACCGGCGAAGGTTTAGGCGCTGATCTAATAAACTATTATTTAAAGGATGCTGGAGAGGGCCTGATAGGAATGGTATTTGCAACAAATGACATTAACGACGTTCATCAATCTCTTCAAAATCGAGGCTTTCTTATCGGAGAGCCAACAGATGGGGAGGGGGCAAACTCGGCTGATCAAAAAATAAGAAAATGGAAAAATCTATTTTTACCACCAGATTTAACAAGGGGGATCTTTTCATTTGTCATTGAGCATACCCATGGACATTTGCCTCAGCCAGATGAGCAGAAAGAATCAGAGCCTTGTAAATTAGATCATGTAGTTATCAATACCAATGATGCTGATGGATTTATAGAAATATATAAAGATGTTTTTAGTTTGCGTCTTGCCTTAGATAAAACCATTGAGCATTGGCAAAAAAGAATGCTTTTTTTTAGATTAAACCAAACCACCATTGAGGTAATTGAACAGGAGGATAACTTGCCGCCCAATGACAAGATCTGGGGTTTGGCTTGGGATGTAAAAAATATAGAAAAGGCTCACCAAAGGCTTGAAGATGCAGGAGTTGAAGTTACAACCATTCAAAAAGGCATCAAAGAAAAAACATTGGTTGCTACGGTTAAATCTCATACTCACAATGTCCCAACACTTTTTATACAGCATCTAGATTAGTTGAACTATAATTTTTATCTTATCTATGAAAAAAATAATTCTTTCACTTTGCATATGCGTATCTTCATTTTATGCGGGCTTACTTGCAGCCTCTAATATTAGTGAAGCCACTGTTCACTCTGAAAAAATTATTCTAGGCTCAGGTTGTTTTTGGGGAGCTGAAAAAGGATATGAATCCTTGCCAGGAGTTATAGATGCAGTTTCTGGTTATGCCGATGGTAAGGGTGTTCGAGCTTCTTACAGGGAGATAACCAAACTTAAAAATAAGTTTAATAACAACAATCATGCAGAAGTGGTTGAAGTCACCTATAACAAAAATGTCATTTCTACCGAAGAACTCCTCATGCATTACTTTGAATCTCACGATCCCACTCAAGTAAATCGACAGGGCAATGATATTGGCACCCAATACAGATCTATTATCTTGTATACAACGCAAGAACAGAAGAAAATTATTGATAAGATGCTTGATGTTTATCAGGATCTTTTATCGGCAGCAGGTTATGGGCCTATCGCAACCTCGGTTAAACCAATTGAAAAGTTTTACAAGGCAGAAAAATATCATCAAGACTATATAGCAAAAAATCCAAATGGTTACTGTCCTGACCACTCGACAGGCATTAAATTTATCAAAAGAAATGAAATGCCAAAAATTGATAATTCTCAATTGCTAAATGGAAAGCACATATTAGTTATAGAAGCCGAAGGGTACTGCCCTTATTGTGAAAAATTTAATACCGATGTTGTAAAAAGCTATCTTGGCACTATACCCTTAGTATATAGACTTGCCAGCCAGCTAGAGGGACTTCAAATCAAATCACCCACATGGGCTACCCCAACAATTATTTTTATTGAAAAAGGAGAGGAGGTTTTTGGACATCAAGGCTATCTCAGCCCTAAAGAGTTTTATCAAGCTCTAGGTTATTTTAAGCTCGGAGATACAGAAGCCTATAAAGTTGCATTTCAGCAGGGCACAGATGCAAGGTTCTGCAAAGAATATGAAATTTTTAAGAATACCCCAGACGGCATTTTTATTGATAAATTAAGCGGAGCCCCCTTGTTTGACACCAAGGATAGATTTAATTCTTCTACAGGCTGGCTTTCGTTTACCGCTCCAATAAAGGGATCAGTTTATACCAAGCCAGATAATAGCTATGGGATGAGAAGAACCGAAATAAGATCGGTAACCTCAGATATTCATTTAGGGCATGTGTTTCCAGACGGACCAAATGGCATGCCAAGATACTGTATTAATGCCACCGTGCTTGAGTTTAAACCCAGAAAAGACATAGGCTAGCCTAAAAAGTTTTTGACTTCTCGAGTAGATATGTTATCAAGACTGAAGAAAAGAAAAGCAGTTTAAAGTTAGGAGGGTAAAATAAAATGGAAACCAAGATTCCCCCGCCCATAGTTACTTTGGTTTTTGGACTATCTATTTATTTCACCAGAGGGATTTTTCCAATGGTTGAGCTTCCTTATTCTAGTTATTTTGGAATATTGTTACTTTTATTAGGTTTGTTCATTTTAATATCAGCTGTTAGGTTATTCAGAAAAGGCAAAACTACAGTAAATCCTTTAAGCCCAGAGCAAGCAACAAAGTTAGTCACGGATGGAATTTTTAACTATTCTCGAAATCCCATGTACCTTGGCATGGCTTTTGTATTAGCTTCAATAGCTGTATTTCTTAATCCTTTAGGCGGCATAGTTTTTACTCCCATATTTTGTGCATATATAACAAAATTTCAAATTATCCCAGAAGAAAGAGCCATGAGAGATCTATTTTCTTCTGATTATGATAAATATATAAAGTCAACCAGGAGGTGGCTTTAATCAATCAATAGATGGCGATGAAAAAATTGTTAGCAGGCTTTTTGTTTTTCTTTGTATGTGTAATACCTCAGAATATTTTAAGCCTAGGCCAGGAGTTCAATGTGGAAAATCAAATATATAAAGTTCTTACCCTTGATGAGTGGGAACATGCACAGAGAGTGGGAGTAATAGTTACTGAGCTAGATAAAAAAGACGGTTTTGTTCATCTCTCAACAGCTACTCAACTTAATGCAACCCTATCTTTGTATTTTGCAAAAGAAGAATCCGTTATGCTGCTGCAAGTTGATCAGGCAAAGATACATGACGGAATAAAGTATGAGGCTCCTATTCCTCCTGGAAGCAGAACCAGCTCATTCCCTCACTATTATGGGGATTTAAATATCAGTGCCATTTCTAATATATGGCATTTAAATCGCGGTGCTTTTGAAATACCAATTGAGGTGATGCTTCAGGCAGAGCAAAGCGCTAAATCTTAATGCTTTAATATAGAATTAAATTTTTTTGGAGAAAATATGAAACTACTTTTTACATTGATGTTATCAATATCTACCATGTCTTTTACAGAAGCCGCACATCATGACCATAAATCTGTTGAAGGCAGTAACCCATTTATTCTGATCGCAAGGATCCATGTTAAAGAGGGCATGGTAGAAGAATATCTTGATATCGCGAATGAGGTAGATAATGCTGTCGAATTAACTGAGCCTGGCATGCTATTTCATAATTTTGATGCTGATCCAGACGATCCCCTTGCTTTTACTTGGACAGAGGTGTATTCAAACAGCGAAGCATTCATCAAGCATGACGCTAACCCACCCGTTCAAGAGTATGTTAAAAAACATTCTGAGCTGGCTGATGGTTTTACCATTGAGATTTACGGAAATGTATCAAAAAAGGTTATTGAGACCATTGATCGACTCGGCGTGCCTTTAAAGCATTTTAAAACAACAAGAGTAGGTTATGTGAGAGAGAAAAATTTCAAAGAGTATTGAGTTTAATTAGAAGCAAATGAAAACTCTCAATGATCAAGAATGCATGCTGAGATAGATGACCAAAATTGCCCCAGATATTTTTGCCGACGGTATGGATCAAGGAATGCTTCTATCCATCGAAGGAATAAAAGCTTTTGTTTGACTATGATCTGTAACCTCTGCAGATCTAATGCTGCTTCAAGCTTTAAAACCCTTGATAACAAGATTTATTGGAGTTGTGGAGTTTGTAGGTGTAAGTATCTTGATGAGTTTTATTTCGTTAAGCGAGAGGAAGAAGAGCGGCGATACCTAGAGCACAATAATGACATTAAAGATAAGGCGTATAGATTATTTCTTTCAAAGCTCTCTGATCCACTCAAAGAAAAAATATCTCCTTGTTCACATGGGCTAGACTTTGGCTGTGGAACAGGCCCGGCTTTAGCAGACATGCTTACTCAAGATGGTTACAAAGTCTCCCTATATGATCCATTTTTCTACCCTGATAAAAACGTGCTATTAAAGCAATATGACTTTGTAACGTGCACAGAAACCGCAGAACATTTTCATAACCCATACAAAGAATTCAATAGGCTCGATGGTTTGCTAAAGCCTGGAGCCTGGCTGGGCATCATGACCTCATTCTTGACTTCAGATGATGAATTTGAGAATTGGTATTATCGAAGAGATCCAACGCATGTAACTTTTTATTGTGAAAAAACTTTTCAAGTGATAGCTTCTCAAAGGAACTGGAAATGTGAAATCAAATCAAAGGACGTCGTGCTCCTTCAAAAAAATTATGGTTAAAGCGCCCACCTCTTTTAGCCAACGCTTAAAATTTATCGGCCCAAGCATCATTGTTACCGGAAGTGTTGTTGGGAGTGGTTCAATAGCACTTTCGCCATTGTTGGGAGCCGCAACTGGCTTTGCTTTTTTGTGGTGGCTATTATTAAGCCTTTGGAGCAAACCACTAATTCAGGCCGAGATTAGCCGCTACGTCATAGCCACCAATCAGACTTTTTTAGAATCTTTTTCAGATATGCCTGGGCCAAAAACAAATCTTAGAGGCAAAAAAGCCTCATGGTTAGTTTGGTTCATGTTTATTGGTGTCATTCCATCAGTTGCAGGCATGGGGGGCCTAGCAGGCGCCGTAGCAGAGGCAGGGCATCTTATGATACCAATACTTAGCACTGAACTATGGGTTGCAACCGCATGCTTTATCACATGGTTTATTTTGTACCTTGGAACCTATGAAACACTGGAAAAAATTTTACTTGGAATGGTTGTCTTTTTTTCAACCGTCACTTTAATTATTGCCATCTCAATGCAAGCAACTCCCTTCGCAATTTCGGGGGCACAAATTTTAAGCGGTCTTACATTTTCATTTCCATTTGAGCATGCTGCCTTAGCTCTTGCAGTTTTTGGTTTTACTGGGATTAGCTACGGAGAAATTATGGCATACACCTATTGGTGTATAGAAAAAGGCTATTCCAAACATAACAGCGATCAAAATGAAGTTAAAGCTTGGATCAAGGTAATGCAAACCGACGTTTGGGCAACTGTTTTTTTTGTGACCATAGGCACCCTTCCATTTTTTCTTCTGGGCGCAGCTGTCTTGAATGCTCTGGGGCTTTATCCACCTCCTGAGGGCGACATTATCCAAACTCTTTTGAACATGTTCACTTCAATTTTAGGAGCATGGGCTAAGTGGTTTTTTATCCCTCTAGCTTTCTTTGTTCTTTTCTCAACCTTGCTTTCAGGAACAGCAGCCTTCACTAGAACAATTGCAGATTATTTCATCTCAATGGGTCTTGTTGCAGAAAAAGAAAATACTCGCTCAAGGCTAATTAAAATTGTTGCATTCGCCATCCCCTTGTTTTCAGCATTTGCCTATTTCTTATTGCCAAATCCAATCACTCTTTTGTTAATTGCTGGTATTTGGGCCGCTCTTGGATTGCCAATGATTAATATTGGTGCCTTATATTTAACAAGCAAATTAGATAAGGAATTGCAGCCCAAGAGAACAACTAAAACCATCTTATGGATATCTTTAGTGCTTCAGGTTTCAATGGCAGCGCTGATTTTATACAGCCAAACAATTGGTATCAGCTAACATTTCATTTCAAAAGCCCGCTTTATGACATAAAATGCACGACTGATTTAAGAGATAGCAGATGAGCAAGCAAAACAATAAAAGATATTTTATCCACCCAGAGGGTTGGAAATTTGCAGCAATATTATTTGTAAGCTCCATGATTCTTCTGTACTACTTTATGGCAACAATCATCGCATCAGTTGGTTTTCTCCTAACATTTTTTGTTCTATGGTTTTTCAGAGACCCGAAAAGAATTACCCCGCAAGATCCAAGTTTAATTATTAGTTCTGCTGATGGAAAAGTATGTTTGATTGATGAGGCCTATCCTCCAGAAGAGGTATCCATGCAGGATAAAAAGATGAAACGAATCTGTGTCTTTATGAATGTATTCAATGTTCATGTTAATCGAAGCCCAGTGCAGGGTGTAGTGGAGAGCATCGTATACAAAAAAGGGCAATTCTTAAATGCAAGTTTAGATAAAGCAAGCGATAAAAATGAAAGAAATAGCCTTGTCATAAATACTAACAACGGCACGACAATCGTTGTTGTGCAGATTGCTGGATTGATTGCTAGAAGAATCTTAAGTTTTGTTGCATCAAACCATCAGCTGAATCAAGGCGAAAGGTTTGGGCTTATTCGGTTTGGCTCGAGGGTTGATATTTATATGCCCTTGGATGCAATAGATAAATGTAAAGTTGGAGATAAGGTTGTTGCAGGCGAATCCATTTTAGCTTCACTAAAATAATAAAAAAATAATAAATGAAAAAATTAGACTTTAAAGTTCTGCTTCCAAATGTTATTACCCTAACCGGTCTTAGTTTTGGCTTGAGCTCAATTAGGTTTGCTATTGAACTTGATTTTAATTTAGCCATTATTTGTATTCTATTTGCTGGCGTATGCGATGTATTAGATGGGATGTTAGCAAGGCACCTTCAAAGTGAGTCTGATCTTGGAGCTCAGTTAGACTCTCTCTCAGATTTTCTAAGCTTTGGAATCGCTCCAGGATTATTGATATACATGTCTATTTTTAATCAAGATCATGGCATTGGTGCTTTTGCCGCCCTAGCTTTTATTATATTTTCTTGCTTAAGGTTAGCTTTATATAATGTGAGGTTAGAGAAATCGAAGACAGAAGATGGTGAGCCAGAGCACTTTTTTAGTGGTATCCCTACCCCTGTTGGAGCAATTTTAATTCTGTTGCCACTTACTCACTCTTTTATGGGTTACAACTGGGCTTATGAAAATCTTAATTTTGTAGCAGGCTATATTATTTTAATAAGCGCTTTATTGGTAAGCAGAATCCCAACTTTTTCCATAAAAAGAAAGCAGCTTATCATTAAATCAAAACTTGGTTTTTTAGTTATATTTTCTTTAATAGCGCTCAGCATGATCAATTTTTTATGGTTCACAATAAATATTTTAGCGTTAATATATTTATTGACCATACCTGCATCGGTGCTGGCTTGGCAAAAAGGATCTAAATAGTAGCTCCGCTTTGTTGCGCGGAGCTAGTTTAAGTTTTTTAATTTGCTTTATTGATTCTTAGGTGAGGACTCTGGTTGATAAGAGTAATAGTCAACCAAAGGAATCATAAGATGAGCATATGGCGATCCCTGAAACATAACGTATGGTGCTCCAGTCGTATAGTCCGTTGATTGATTGTCTAGGGATGAAGGGTCTTTTGGCATAAGCATCATGTGGGGTCCAGATTCAATGTAATGTTTATGACCAGCGTCTTTTTGCCCGTCTGTACCCACTGTAAAATTATCCACCCCCAAGTCGCCATGCAACATCCATATCCATCCATCACCTTCCATTTGAGGAATGGTTCCGGCTTTGTAAGCATTGGCCCATGCCACAGAGTTTTTGTCTGAGCATGCTGGAGCTGCATCATGCGGGGCATTAAAACCATTTTTTGGCATAGGCATAAAGGCTTCACATCTCCAGCCATTTGAGCCCTCTCTAATTACTGAACCATCTGCTCCTATGACTGTTGCTAAGTCACCAATAAAGGCTGGGGCTGATGTTGTATATGCCCAAATTTGCCACTCTTCTGAAGCATGCGAACCTGAAGGCTCTACTGCAGAGATATTAAATGAGATACCAATCATTAGCAGCGTAAAAAATTTGATCTTTTTTTGCATTTTTATTTCTCCTTTAAACACTTTATAGTGTTTTAAATATGAACGGTTTTCTAAAGATTATTGCATATTTTTGTATAGCAACCACCCCAATTCAAATCTTTATTGTTTTATGGGGAATACAAATCGTGCTTTCCTCTGATTACGACACTCTTTCATTATCAAATATAGAATTTATAAAAAACTATTTAACAATTTTTCTTTTAGTCGTTGATTGGTTTTATGAATGGTTTTGGAATCCTTGGCTTGATTTCGTATTCTCTCTTCCTTTGATCATTTCTCAAACTTTTAAGGCTATTATTAGCACTTGGCTTGGTTTATGGATACTAAAAAAAATATGACAGATTCAATTGCAACTCTATCTCAAGAAGGCAATATTTCAATAATCAAGCTTGACGACGGCAAGGCAAATGCTTTTTCTTACGCGATGCTTGCAAAAGTTAATGAGCTTTTAGCTGAGGTACCAAGGGATTCAGGAGCGCTCGTTATTACTGGAAGAGAGGGTATATTCTCAGGCGGATTTGATCTTAAAACATTAGCAACGGGAGATATGGAAAAAATAACCAGCATGGTTCAACTAGGCTATCGACTGCTTTTAGAGTTATTTTCATTTGATAGGCCAATTGTTGCAGCCGTTTCAGGACATTCAATTGCCTTAGGATTATTCATAACTTGCTCAGCAGATTATCGAATTGCTATTGATGGACAATATCTATGTCAGGCAAATGAGGTTCGTAACAACATGGATATTCCTATGCAAATCATGGAAATTCTTAAAGCCAGAGTAAACAAAAAATATTTTTATTCAGCTGTTTATCATTCAGATGCTTATTCGGTTCAGGACTCTATCGAGGTTGGTTATATTGATGAGGTAGTTTCTGAAGAACAGTTTATGGACAGGGTCATAGAAAAAGCAAAAGAGTTAGCAACGCTACCACATCCATTCTATGCAAATACCAAAAAAACGGCTCAAGATGAGGTGAGACAAAAAATTGCAACGAGCATTGAAAAGTACGAAAATATTATCGGCATCAAAAAATAAAGCCAGACAATTAAATATCAATCATTTCAAATGACTAAATACAAAATATTCATCCCAGAACATCTTCGAGCTAACAGACCTAGACCACTTAGGTGGCTTGGAAAATTTGTAATGAAAGTTACTGGCTGGAAGACAACTGGCCATCTTCCTAGGGATGAGCGGGTGGTTCTTATAGCGGGACCACATACCTCAAACTGGGATTTTGTTCTTGCCATATCACTGATCTTGAGTCTTGATATTAATCTTCACTGGATTGGAAAGCACACAATATTCAAAAAAGGCTTTCGAAGATTGTTAAGAAAAA
>JADHNV010000017.1 GCA_016779285.1 SAR86 cluster bacterium | reverse complement strand
TTCCAAATTTAAAGTTAGTTGTAACTGTAGATATTGATCAAGGCATCACAAGTTTAAATTCATCGGCAGTCGAGGAAATGGGACAGCAATTAATTCAGGTGGCTGGAAGGGCGGGGCGTTCCGATGGTAACGCAACTGTCTTGGTGCAATCTAGGTATGTTAATGACCAGAACTTATTACAACTTAAGAGTGGAAACTATATGAATTTTGCCAAATCTTTGATGGAGCAACGCAAGGCAGCAAATCAACCTCCGTACTCTTTCGAAGCTGTGATTAAGGCTTCATCTCCCAAAGCTCAAACCAATTTAGAGATGTTAACTTATACGAAGCAATTTATAGATAGCAGTCAGTGTTCACTTATTGGCCCCATCCCAGCCATGCAATCTAAAGTTAGAGGTTTGTATCATCATCATTTGATTATTCAGGCCGATACAAGAATCATTTTAAACAATCTTCTGGTACATTTATCAGATTCACTTCTTAAAGATAACAACAATATCTCCAAGAAGGTTCGTTGGAGTATAAATGTTGATCCGATTGAGTTTTAAATATTAAAAGTTTGGCCTACCAATTTCTCTGATAATTCCCAAAGTTTTTGAGCCTCTTCAAGGTTTTTGGAATAAGTTGATGATTTATGTATTTTTGAGTCAACAAAGTATTCCCCTGTCACGCCATCATCTTGCTTGGTTGCAAGATAGATAATACTTTCAGCCCCTTTTAATGGAGATCTGAAGAAGGGTCTTAGAATTAACCTTAGAGGTTTGCTATACCAAGCTTTATTTTGACTTCCAAGGGAAGTATTAACTCCTCCTGGATGAATTGCATTGACAGAAATATTATCTGTTGAAAGTTTAATAGCTAAGCGCCTTGTAAAAAGCAAGTTAGCAAGCTTCGATTGCCCATATGGCCTGAGACCTTGTCCAAAATTATGTTTGAAATTTATATCTTCCCATTGCATTTTTTTTACAAATGAATGTGCAGCAGAAGAAACATTCACAATCCTGGCTTCACCATCACCCTTTAATTTTTGCAGCAGAAGATTGGTAAAAAGAAAATACCCAAGATGATTAACCGCGAAGGTATTTTCAATTCCATCAGCAGTTTCATGATATGAAGTATTCACCACACCAGCATTGTTAATGAGGACATCAATGCTTGTGCATAAATCATTAATTTCATTCGCACATTTTTTAATAGAATTTTGGTCTGAAAAATCACAATATACTGGCTGGACTCGAGTGTTTGGAGATACATCTTTAATTTCTGTAAGAAGCTCGTCTGCAAGGCTTTGATTTCTATAGGTAAACAATATTTTTGGATTTTCTTTAGATAGTTCAATTGCTGCAGCCTTACCAATACCATTAGTCGCTCCAGAGATGACAACGGTTTTATTATTTAGATTCCACATTAGATAAAAATTTGAATTATTTGACCTGGGTAAATGCTTTTATTCCTTAGATTATTCCAATCAATTATTTCATCAATAGTAACACCAAAACGAATGGCAATCTCTGAGATTACATCACCTTTTTGAATCTCATACTCAACATATTTTGGAAGAGATGACATAAAAGTATTTGGTTTTGGTTTTTCTTTAAAATAATTGTGTATTCCTAAAAAGATACTTCTAGCTATCATTCTTCTTCCAGCTTTTCCTTCCAATCTTTTCGCATCATCCGGATTTGAAATAAAGCCAGATTCTACAAGAACTGATGGAATATCAATTGATTTTAAGACTCTGAAATCTGCGAATTCTACATTGGGCTTATGCATTTTGGTGTATGGATCTCTTTTTAATTGCTCTAATATTTTTTTAGCTAATATAACGCTATTATCTATCTTGGCTTCATACGCTATTTGATAAAGAGTTCTAGCTGCATCTTCATCAAAATCTCTTACATCTAACATACCAATCTTTGATTTGACTTCTGGGCTTGAAGTTAATTTATTCTTTGAAAGAGTATCAGCTGTAATTGAGGAGGCTTCTTCTGACCAGACATATACAGATGCACCTTTTACAGACGAAAGTCTAAATCCATCAGCATGAATAGAAACAAATAAATCAGCACCAAGCTTTCTAGCATTTTGATACCTGTCATCTAAATCCACATATCTATCATCGGGTCTGATCATAACCGGTCTATACCCATAAGTATTTTTTAAAGTGCGCTCTAATTCTCTAGCAATTAAAAGCGTTACATCTTTTTCTAGTATGTTCTTCCCGACCGCTCCAGGGTCTCTTCCTCCATGACCAGCATCAATTGCCACAATAATATCTCTTAAATTTTTAGAGACTTTTTGATCTCTTTTAATTTCAAGTATTAAATCAACACGATCTTTGCGTTTTACTTGCCAAGGCTTTTTCCAATATACAGAACCTTTTAGGTCTATCACAATACGAACAGTGTTTCCCACCTCACTGGCTCTTATTAACTTTATAGGAGAGAGTGGTTCTGATTTGATTGGTTCTTTTAAAGAAGCGTCCTTGAGATCAATTACTATCCTTGACGGATCATCCAAGGCATATGAATTAATTAATGCAATCTTGTCTAGATTAAATACTATTTTTAAATTTCCAGATTCAAGCTCAGAAATGTTACTGAAAGATACTTTGTTAGTCGCTTCAGCAGTTAGGACAGAAACAAAGAAAATCCAGAGCAGAAATTTTAAATTAATTACTTTCATAAAAGGTTTTAATGCTAGATTCTATCTTCATATCCTTGCATTTTATTGAGGCATGTCTTGCCATATGATCATGGTCTAAATTAATTATAACGTCGATATCTCTATCTGTCTGAAGGTTTTGTGGCCACTCAATAAGAACAATTTTTTGTATATCAGTCTTTCTATCAAGGTCTAGGACTTCAACATCTTCAATGGAATTTATTCTATATAAATCAACATGCAATACTAGCCATCTATCTATTTCATACTCCTCACAAAGGGTATATGAAGGGCTGGTCACCACATCTGTCCAATTTAAATACCGAAGGATGCCTCTTACCAAGGTTGTTTTTCCAGCTCCTAAATTACCATTTAAATGAATTTCAAAATTGTTAAAATCATAATTTTTTATAGCATCCCCAATAGCTGAACCTAAAAGCAATGTTCTAGATTCATTTTGTAATTGGAGTTTTAACATTGGAGTTTAATTCAAGAATTTTCTTATATAAGAGATCAGTTCACCAGCAGCCAGTCCTATTCTTCCCACATCTTTGACAAACTCTTCACCAGCAAGAGCATGAATTTCAACTCCAGTTTTTGCCGCATCAAATGGAGATAACCCCTGAGCAATCAAAGAACCAATGACCCCAGAGAGAATATCGCCTGAGCCTGCCACAGCTAGTTCTGGCCCACCAGAAGAACAAAGGTAGGCACTATTTTTATTACAAATAATCGTTCCACTGCCTTTAAGCACAATGATACATTCATATTTTATTTGAAGTGCTTTTGCTGCTTTTATCCGATTTTCTTGAATTTCTTTGACTGACATATTCAACATCTCAGCAGCCTCGCCTGGGTGAGGAGTGAGCACTGTTTCGCTATGAAGTTTTATTTTAGAAAAAGCCTTATAGCTCAGCAATCTAAGAGCGCCAGCATCTAAAAGGGTAGGAATGTTGTTATCAGCAACATGGATAAGTAGCTTATATAGTATTTGCTCCGACCAGTAGTTTTTAAACATGCCTGGCCCAGCAACAACTGCATCAGGCCAGTCTAAATGAGCTTCTATATCTTGAGCATTATCAGCGCCAGAAACCATGACCTCTGGATTTCTTGCTAAGCTTGCAGAGACATGAGACTTTCTAGTGAGTAGCTTAACAAGCCCAGCTCCAGTTTTCAGTCCAGACTCTGAAGACATAATGCCGGCGCCTCCAAAACCATCATCCCCTGCAATTATCAAAAGTCTGCCATGATCTCCCTTGTGAGAATTTTGTCTTCTTTTGGGAATAATCTTCTTAATATCCTCAAAAGAGAGTTCGTTCAATGTTGGGCTTACATTTTCTTCCATACCAAGTCCGAGATCTTTTAATATTAGCTCGCCACAATAATCTTTGCCTTCATTGATTCGCTGTCCAAGTTTATAAGCTATAAAAGTAATTGTTTTATCTGCATTAAAACATGCTTGAGATATTTCTCCAGTATTAGCATCAAGTCCCGTTGGAACATCTATGGCTACTTTTGTCTCAAACTTATTGCAGTCAAATAAAATTTTTTCTAATTTTCTCCCTAAATCTATTCTTCCACCTATTCCAAATATTGCATCTATAACAACAGTTTTTCTGGAAATATTTTTAAGCGCTTTTAAATTAATAAATTCTGAACCTTCAGCCTTTCTAAATGCATGCTCGCACAAGAGAGATTTTTTTGCATTTTTTAGCACATCTAAAAATTTGACACGTTTTTTTAACTTGATTAGACCAATGCCTATGAAATATCCATCACCTCCATTATTACCAGGTCCACATAAAATTAAAAATTCTGATGTTGGATAATCTTTATTCAATACCTCAACAGATTGCTTAGCAGCCTCTATCATTGCTTGCAGGTCGTCACCTTCTTTAATAAAAGAATTTTTTTCAAAAGCTTTAACCTGCGCAGCAGTATAAAGACTATTCACCAAGAGAAAGATTGCCCTCTGCTATTCTGTCTGAATGATATGAGCCAATCCACAAGGATTCATCATGAGGCAACCCAACAGTTCCAACTCCCATATTTTTACTCTTAAATTTATAAGACTTAACTAACGAAAGATCTAACAAAGATAGTTTATTAACTGAAAAAGGGAGCGTGCAATTAACTGCTTTTCCACATCCTAGCGATTCTAGAACAGAATGATCATGGTTTGTAACCCATGCAAAACCATCTTGAATGACTACATTATCAGGCGAATTGTGTTCATAGATTCCTATTGGTTGTTTTGAATCTAAATCAAAAAGAATACTCTTATCTCCTAGGTTGTAATTCACTATTAAGTGATTATTTTTCTGAACTAATGCAATGCCGTTTGGGAAAGATCCAGACGTATACTGAAGCTCTTCAAATTTATTATCCTGAGTCCATTTAACAGCCATTCCAGTGTCTGATTTAGCAAACACATTCCACAAGGCGTCAATCAAAGAAAAGTCAGAATCAAACATGTGAGAGGCATAAAAGTTTCCCGATGTATCCAAGGACACATCATTGAAATAATATTTGCCATCCACATCAATGCAGCCTTTCCATTCTAGCACCCAGCTATCTTTTTTTATCAGTTCAAACATCTCTATGCTTTCATTGGGGTAGTGACTAACCACTGCGAGTTGTAGCCTCCCATCCTCTCTTTGAACTAAATCAATACCATGAGGGCCAAAGGGAATACTGGGATCTCTAAAGCAGTTATCAGAACCCCATTCATTTTCTCCAAAATTCACCATAGCTTTGTATTTGGTTTTATCTTTTATATTAAACAAGCTTAATTCACCAGATGTCATTTCAACTAATGGCGCCATTCCGCCAAACTCAGCAACAATTAAAAAATTTCCATCTGGGGTGAGCGCTAAATCTTCAGGGTTCATAAAATTACAATAGACCTTAAGCTCTTCATTATCTTCGCATCCAGCCAAGGATTCGATTGAGTTTTGATTTCCAAGTAATAAAAGTGCAATGACGCTCAGTGAAATCACTCCAATAATAGTTATTAATATTTTTTTCATTTTTTTGCTTGCCACACTTCTAAATAATTATTGATACAAGATATTAATTCTAATGGAGAATCAAGTGGAATATGGTGAGCTGCATCTTCAATTACTTCTACTGTCATAGAATCTTGAAAGGCCTTTCTAATATACTTCATGATTTTTGATTCTAATAACAAGCTTTTACCTCCAGCAACAAAAAGTGCGGGGCATTTAAATTTAAATTCATAATTATTCAGTCGCTTAAGAGTAGCAAACAATTTGTCATCAAATCTCCATCTCCAGCCATGCTCAACATTTAAAATTGAGTGCTCTGCTATATATCTAAGATACCAACTATTATCGCAGTCTTGAGGAGGCATTAGCCTAAATCTTTCAAGAATTGAAACTTTATCAGGATAATGTTTGATTCTTCTAAGCGGGCCAGTACTTTGATGATTGTCATAGTCATAAGTTGGAGGGCGAATAGGAGAATCAATCATTACAACTCCATGAAATAGATCCGGGAATTCACTTGCCATGAATCCTGCTACATGACCGCCTAATGAATGACCTATCAGATAAACTTTTTGGTGATCATGTACAATTTTTTCTTGATTAATAATTGCGATTAATGCATCGCTAAAGTCTTCAAAATTATATGCATTTCTGTGATCGGACTCTCCCATTCCAGGGAGATCGGGAGCAATTATTGAAAATTTATTACATAAAAGTGGCGCAATAGGATCCCACCATTGCTTATGTGCACCTGTGCCATGAATAAGAATAATAATATCTTGAGCATCTTTCCTATTCCAAGCTTGATAGGCAACATTGCCTAGTGGATGATTAAGGTTTTCTTTTCTGGGGAGCTGGGAGATGGCTGAATGGAACCACTCTGGAGCATTTTTTATATCAGTTTCAAGAGAGTTTGTAATTTCCATTAAGCTCTATTCTAAAGGATAATAAAACGCCATACTATTGATAAAAATTATGACATCACCCATTAAGCCAGCAGCAACAGTTATTTTAATGCGAGAGGCGCAAGAGGGCGATTTTGAAATATTTATGGTTAAGAGAAGCAGCAGATCTCCTTTTGGAAGTTTGTATGTTTTTCCAGGCGGCAAATTAGACCCTGAAGACTATGAATATGATATTTATCAATGTTGTGAAGGAATGGAAGATGCTGAGGCCTCAAAGCGGCTTGGGATTGAGAATAATGGTCTAGCTTTTTGGGTTGCTTGCATTAGAGAGTGCTTTGAAGAAGTCGGAGTGCTGCTTGCAAATTCAGAAAATTCTATTATTCAGGATGCAGAAAAACTTAGTAAGTTAAGAAAAAAACTCAACAAAAATGACATTACTTTCAAAGATCTTTGTGTTTTAGAATCTTTGAGCTTAAAAGTTAAAAATATTGTGCCTTGTGCACATTGGATTACTCCAACAATTGAACCAAAAAGATTTGATACTAGATTTTTTCTTGCTAAGGTTGATGCCGAACAACTCGCTAGCCATGATGGCTTTGAATTAACCGAGAGCTTTTGGATTAAACCTTCCAAAGCTCTTAATAAATTGAAAAATGGTGAAATGAATATGATTCTTCCAACCATAAAAAATATTGAAAAATTAGCTGAATTTTCTTCCAGCACTGAAGCCTTTAGTTATTTTAATAACTTGGGAGACAATGCAATTTCACCAATACTTCCCAAATTCATTAAAAGAGATGGTAAGTGGGTAGGCTTTCTTCCAGGAGAGGAGGGATATGAGAATGTCTAAAGAATTTATTAAAAGAGTGACAGCTTCTAATGGCAGCATCTTTACTGGTCCAGGAACAAACAGTTATCTAATTGGCAAAGATGATCTTACTCTCGTAGATCCAGGGCCAAAAATTGATGCACACATTGAGCACCTAATTAATCTTGGTGAGGGAAGGATTAAACGCATTTTAGTTACCCACACCCATCGCGATCATTCTCCTGCGGCCAAAGTACTTGGGGAGATACTTAATGTTCCTTTGATGGGTCGATTGCTCGAAAAAGACGACTCTCTTCAAGATAAAACTTTTAAACCCGATCGCATTCTTGAGCATGGAGATTTAATTAAAACCAATGAATGCACTATTGAGACAATTCATACTCCAGGCCATGCTTCCAATCATCTATGCTACTTAATTCAGGAGGAAAAAGTCATGCTTACGGGGGATCATATTATGAATGGTTCTACGGTTGTCATTGCTCATCCCGATGGCTCTATGAAAGATTATTTGAGCTCTTTAGCATTATTAAAAAATTATAATTTTAATAAAATAGGGCCCGGTCATGGTGACTTTCTGGAAGATCCAATGGCCGTGGTTGACTGGATAATTGACCATAGGTTAGAACGGGAAAGAAAAGTGATTGCTAAGTTGAAGCTAAGTTCCAGTGTTACTTCTGAAGATTTGGTAATCGGTGTTTATGATGATGTTGACCCAAAGCTTCATCCAATTGCAATTTGGAGCCTAGAAGCGCACTTACACAAATTGCTGGAAGATGGCATAGCAACTTTCAATTCAGCAAATAAAACCTGGTCATTTAAATAGAGCAAATGTTTTCTTTTATTCTTGGATGCTTATATTTAATTTTGGCTCTCATCATTCTTTTTTTAATAAAAGAGAAATTTAATATTTTTGGATTTATTTATAATCCGAATAATAGAAAGTTTTTGGTGATTTTTGACATCCCATTTTTGTTGTTAAGCTTTGCAGCAATTATTGAAGAAGTGCACTGGTTTGTTTTAATAATATTTTTTATGCATGCGCTGAATACAATGACGCTCTTAATTAAACCGGATATTTTTTATCAATCGAAAGGAGAAATGCAGTTAATGGAAGAGGAATCCCTTCATAATTATTTAATAATAATGACTTCCATTGTCGGAATAGGATGTTTACTGGTAAGTTATTTATAAGTCAACTTTATTTGTAATTAAATCCTTTACCACGCCTGGATCAGCTAAAGTCGATGTATCCCCAAGATCATCAAACTCACCACTAGCAATTTTTCTTAATATCCTGCGCATAATTTTTCCAGATCTAGTTTTTGGTAGTCCTGGAGCCCATTGAATCAGATCAGGCTTTGCAATTGGACTAATTTCTTTCGCAACAAAATTCTGAAGTTCAGCTATCAAGCTTTCTTCTTCTTCCTCTCCAATCATAAGTGTCACAAATGCATAAATGCCTTGGCCTTTTATAGGGTGTTCAAAACCTACAATTGCTGCTTCAGCTACCTTCTCATGAAGGACCAAAGCGCTTTCTATTTCAGCTGTACCAAGTCTATGCCCTGACACATTTAAAACATCATCAACCCTGCCAGTAATCCAAAAATATCCATCGGCATCTCTCTTAGCGCCATCGCCTGTAAAATAGGCATTTTTATAAGTTGAAAAATATGTATCAATCATTCTTTGGTGATCCCCGTAAACGCTTCTTATCTGGCTTGGCCAGGATTGAGTGATGATCAGGTTACCGGATTGCTCGCCCTCTAAAATAACTCCATTTTCATCAACAAGTTCAGGCTTCACGCCAAAAAATGGCAGAGTTGCTGAGCCAGGTTTTACTGGGGTGATCCCTGCAATGGGAGAAATGAGAACAGAGCCTGTTTCTGTTTGCCACCAAGTATCGATAATATGACAAGCTTCATTGCCAACCACTTTAAAATACCATTCCCATGCTTCAGGATTAATTGGTTCACCTACCGTTCCTAATATGCGTAGGCTCTTCCTGCTTGTTTTAAGCACATGCTGATTGCCTTGGGCCATTAGCGCTCTAAGAGCAGTAGGCGCCGTATAAAAAATGGAGATTTCATGTTTATCACAAATTTCCCAAAATCTTGAAGGGCTGGGATATGTTGGGATTCCTTCAAACATCAAACTGGTAGCTCCATTAGATAAAGGTCCGTAGAGGATGTAGGTGTGGCCTGTAATCCACCCAACATCTGCAGTGCACCAATATTTATCATTAGCCTGATATGCAAAAAGATATTTAAAGCTTAAATGTGCTCCAAGCAAGTATCCCCCAGTAGTATGCATCACGCCTTTTGGTTTTCCTGTTGAGCCAGATGTATACAATATAAACAATGGATCTTCTGAATCCATTGGCTCGCATGGACATTCACTTGATGCTTCTGCAAACATCTCTTCATAATGTATATCTCTGCCTGCTACCCAGCCAATCTTTCCATTCGTTCGCTTGATAACCAAACAATGGTTAACCCCCGGGCAGTTTAACAATGCTGTATCAACATTTTCTTTAAGAGGAATTGTCTTTCCACCTCTGATAGCTTCATCTGCTGTGATAACTAAGCTGCAATCTGCATCTAAAATTCTGTCCTTCAGTGATTCTGGAGAAAACCCTCCAAACACCACTGAATGAATGGCGCCAATTCTTGCACACGCCAGCATTGCGTAGGCTGCTTCTGGGATCATTGGCATATAGATACATACCCTTGAGCCTTTTATAACTCCTAATTTTTTTAAAATATTCGAAAATTTACAGACATTAAGATGTAATTCAGCATAGGTGATTTCCTTGGATTGCTTTGGATCATCTCCCTCCCAAATAAGGGCAGTTTTATCTGCATCTAATTTTAAATGCCTATCGATACAGTTATAGGCAATATTGATTTTTCCACCCGAAAACCATTTAGAATCAGAAAATTTATTATTATGAATACTAGTAAATGGCTCAATCCATGCTAAGTTTTTTTCAGCTTGCTCACCAAAGAAAGTTTGGGGATCTTTTATTGAGTGTTGATACATTTCATTATATGTATCTAAATTTTTTATAAATGGGTTAAAAAGAGTTTTAGGAGGGAGATATTTTTTACCTGACACTAAAAACCCCCATAAGTTTTATAGGATAGAAGGCTGAGGATTAATAAAATTTTTACCTCTAGGATCAGACATAATTTTATTAACCAGCATTTCATAATCAGACCCACCTTCCTCTAGATCAATGTCTGCAGCATTAATAATTAATAGAGGGGCATCCTCAAAGTATAGAAAGAATTTTGAATAAGCATCATTTAACTTTTCTAAATAATCTATAGTTAAAAATTTCTCATCAGGATTGCCTCGCTTATTTATCCTCTCTAATAAAATTTCTACGGGAGCTTGGAGATAAATCACTAGATCAGGTGAGGGAGCATCTAAGGTCAAATGCTCATACACTTTGTCATACAAACCCATTTCCTCTTTAGATAATGTAACTTCTGCAAACAATCTATCTTTTTGAATTAAGAAATCTGCAACGCGTACAGGCTCAAACAAAGACCTTTGTTTAAGATCCTCTATCTGTTGCATGCGTTGAAATAAAAAGAATAACTGGGTTGCCAGCGCTGATTGCTTAGGATTCCTATAGAAGTTTTTGAGAAAAGGATTTTCTGCTGGCTGTTCTAAAAAAACGTCGTAATTAAATGTTTCTGCAATTTTATGAGCGAGCGTAGTTTTACCAACACCAATTGGTCCTTCAATTGCAATATATTTTGGAAGCGGAGCTTCCTGTAAAGCAGGTTCCATAGGTTTTTAATCTGTTTGTTAAAGATTAGCTTAACTCACGCAAGAAACCAAATTTTTTCTCAACTGGGCCGCTTCTTGATTCTCTTAGCGCTTTCAGCAATTCAATTTTTTCCAGCCTGTTGATTTTTTGAAATTTAGTCCACCAATCACCTATGCCTTGTGAATCATTTGCTGCTTCTTCTCTTAAAAGCAAGAAGTCATAAGCTGCTCTAAATCGAGGGTGGTTTAAAATTTTATAAGGTTGATTACCCAAGCGCGTTTCGAGTTTTAGTTGTAATGACCAAATATCCTTAATATACCCATGAAATTTTCTTGGTACAGCAGTCAACGTTTGCTGTTCCCTAATAATTCTATCCATACTTCTAAAAAATTTTTTCAGATTTAAAACTTCCTGCTCCTTAGACGCATCTATTAACTTTGGCCAAAGCAGCGCAGCAATTAAAAATCCTGGAGTAATAGATTTAGATGCCTTCAATCGATTGTCAGTATTGATTAATGCAGCTTGTTGAAACCTTAAACCAAATGTTCGTTCTGCATAATGATTTGAGTTGACAAGATATTTTAAAACCCCATAAGACTCTAATATATTAAAGTTTTTAAGCGCATTTTTTGTAAGGAAAATTTTACAAAATTCATCAAACATTCTTGCGTTGGAGATGTTCCCAAGTAGATGGCCTTTTTGATATATTGCTTCTTTTACATCATTAGAAATTTTGAAGTTTAGCTTTGAGCTAAATCGAATTGCTCGCAAGCTCCTAACAGGATCTTCCTCAAATCTAACTAGTGGGTCACCAATTGAAACAAGAATTTTTTTCTGTATATGTTGTAAGCCATTATGAAAATCACATAACTTATTTTCGATAGGATCAAAATATAGGGCGTTAACAGAAAAGTCTCTTCTAATACAGTCTTCTTCTAGTGTTCCCCAAACATTATCTCTGAGAATCTTACCATCTGAATCTTTCACTACCCCCGAGCTGCTATCTTCTTTTGAAGTGTTCGCTCTAAAGGTTGATACTTCAATCAGTTCATTCCTACTAAAAACATGAACCAAACGGAATCTTTTGCCAATAATTCTTGATGATTTAAAGATTTTTCTTACTTCTTCGGGGGTGGCGTTTGTTGAGATATCAAAATCTTTTGCTTTTATTCCTGCCAACAAATCTCTAACACATCCACCAACCAAATATCCCTGAAAACCAGATTGTTTTAATTTCTTAACCACCTCTATGGCAAGAGGGCTAAATTTGTTTTCCTTTAGTAGTTTCGGTGCTTTTACTGAAGATGCTTTATTTTTTATCAAACGCTTACGCAAAAGAAAATTTTTGAGCCAAATCGTTATCCACCAAGTTGCTTTTCCTTGATTTCATCAAGCGTCTTGCAATCAATACAATGTGTAGCAGTCGGACGAGCCTCAAGTCTCTTTACTCCTATTTCTATTCCACAAGCATAACAGTAACCATAGTCATCTTGTTTGATTTGCTCCAAGGAACTGGCGATTTTATTAATTAACTTCCTTTCTCTATCTCTTGTTCTTAGCTCGAAAGCAAACTCTTCCTCTTGTGATGCTCTATCTATTGGATCTGCATATGACTCACCTTTATTTTTTAGGTGATCAAAAGTTTTTTGCATCTCTTCACGAAGGTGTTCACGCCATTCGATCAAAACAGCATTGAAGTGTTTTTTCATTGCAGCGCTCATATATTTTTCACCTTTGCGGCCTTTATATGAAGATATTGGAGTTGTTCTTTTTTTGCTACCTTTTTTAGCTATAGTCTTTTTAACTGGAGCTTTCTTTGCTGAAGCTTTCTTTGCTGGAGCTTTCTTAGCGATTATTTTTTTAGCAGTAGATTTTTTTGTATCTGCTTTTTTTGGCATATTTTAATTAATTAAAGTTTTTAGGCGCATGAAATTATCAGAAAGTAGTGTAATAAGCTAGCTTTTTTTAAAATTATTTAATACTTCTCTATATGAATCTTGACTTAGCCTGGGACCAAAAGTTTCAACAACCTTCGAGGCCCCATAATTTGCAAATTCAGCACAAGACTTTAAATCATTATCTTGCAACAAAGCATACATGAAACAGCCTGCAAACATATCTCCTGCACCATTAGTATCAAGAGGTTGAGTATTAGCTTTAGGGGTATAAATTATTTCACTATTTGAAATAACCGCGCTGCCTTTTTCTCCCATAGTAACTATTGAAGTGTATGATTTTTGCTGGAGCTTGGTAAACGCCTCCTCAGTGCTTTTTGCATCGACAAAGGCCATCGCTTCGTCATCATTACCAAAAATATAGTCCAAGCCAAAAGATTCCATTTCATAAAATTTATCTTTAAAACCCATGACAATTCCAGGATCAGACAAAGAGAATGCTATCTTTACATCAGGGAAGCTTTGTAGGTGGTTGAGCGCCCTTAAGGTAACTTTATAATTTTCCTCGCTGGTAACCATATAGCCTTCGATATAAAAAATTTTAGAATTTGATATTTGATCTAGATCAAGATCGTCTTCATCCATCAATGAGCTTACATTTAAAGCAGTTGTCATTGTTCTCTTGGCATCTGGAGTTACAAGAATAAGACATTTTCCAGTTGGGGTCGTTTCAGCAGATGCCATGTTTCCTTTGTGGCCAACACCAGCTTTATTCAGACTTTCAAGATACTTTACTCCATCTTGGTCATCAGATACTTTGCAGGTATGAAAGCATTTTGCACCAAAATTTGATGCTGCAACGAGACTATTGGTTGCAGATCCACCACAGTCTGAAACAGTTTCTGCTCCAGATGCAATAAGCCTCTCTATGATTGGAGCATGTTCCTCAGCGCTGGAAAGTGTCATTTGATCTATTTCTAGGCCGAGCTCTTGAATGAAACTATGTTCAACTTTAAAAACAGTATCTACGAGAGCATTGCCAATTGCGCTGATATCATTCTTCATTTTTATAATTCCTTAATTGCTTTTTCAAGCCTTGTTTTTGTTTGGTCAATTATTAATTGGTCATGAGTTGAGGATATAAATCCAGCTTCATACTTTGAGGGCGCAAAGTATATTCCTTGATTTAGGGAGGCATAAAAAAACTTTTTAAATATCACATCATCACTCTGAACCACATCATCAAAATTATTCGGTTGATTCTCGCAAAAGAAAAAACCAAACATGCCCCCGATAGAAGAAGTTGAGAAGGGTATGCCTTTAGAATGCATTAGTAGTTTTATATGAGACATAATATCTGAAGAGGCTTTTTCTAATTGATCAAATGGATTGATTTTGATTAAAGCATTTAACAATGCTATACCGGCACTCATTGCTAATGGATTCCCAGATAATGTTCCCGCTTGGTATATAGGTCCTATTGGAGCAAGTTCATCCATTATAGATTTTTTCCCTCCAAAGGCTCCAACGGGAAGACCGCCACCTATTACTTTGCCGAGAGCGGTTAAATCGGGTTGAATTTGATAAATTGATTGCGCTCCTCCAAGGCTTACTCTGAAACCTGACATCACCTCATCAAATATCAAGAGGGAGCCATGAGCATCACATAGCTTACGCAAAGTATTAAGGAATTCAGGATTTCCTGGGATGAATCCCATATTTCCAGCAATGGGCTCTACAATAATTGCAGCGAGATCATCTTCTGTCTCCTTGATAACTTTTAATAATGCTTCAACATCATTATAAGGAGAGCTATATGTTAGTGCTGCCAACTCTTTTGGTATCCCCGGAGAATCAGGTAAGCCAAAAGTAGAAACTCCCGAGCCTGCTTTGACCAATAATGAGTCTACATGTCCATGATAGCAACCAGTAAATTTAATAATTTTATTTTTGCCTGTGAAGCCTCTAGCAAGCCTAATGCAGCTCATTGTAGCTTCGGTTCCTGAATTAACCATTCGCAATTTTTCCATCGTTGGAACCTGACTTTTAATTATTGTTGCGAGGGTGTTTTCTAGCTTTGTAGGCGCACCATAACTTGTTCCAAGTTCAAGCTGAGCCTTGATAGCATCGATGATAAGTGGGTTTGAGTGACCAAGAATCATAGGACCCCATGAGCCAATAAAATCTATGTATTCGTTTTCATCTTCATCTATCAAAATTGGACCTTTGGCAGATTTAAAGAAAATAGGCTTTCCATCAACGTTCTTGAATGCTCTTACAGGAGAATTCACACCGCCTGGCATGAGCGATTGAGCTTGGTCAAACAGAGATTCTGAGTTTGTTCTTTTCAAAGGTATTTATATTATTAATTAATAAAAAGAGAAGATTCGTTAAATATTATAACAAATTTTTTACAAAGGACTTTTAGAATTTAAAGACAGCAGCAACTATTCCAATAAGCAAAAGTAATACAGGTATCTCATTAAAAACTCTCAACTTAAAGCCATTCCAGCTATGTGATTCTGACTTTAAATCTTTAAGAATTTTCCAGCAAAAAATCTGATAGAGCACCAAAATAAAAACTATAAAAAGTTTAGCAATTATCCAGTTTTGTGTAAAAAAACCAATCCAATTAGAGCCAATGAAGCCCATCATCAATCCAAAAAATATTGCCAATAATCCCAATGGAGTGATAAACCTAATTAAATTAGTTTGCATAATTTCTAATTGATTTTTAGTTTCTTGACTGTCACTTTCTACGTGATAAACGAATAGTCTAGGTAAGTAAAAGATACCTGCAAACCATGACACCATAAATAAAATATGGAGAACTTTAAAAACTAAGTATAGGCTCATTTAAAATCTATTTTAGACCTACTGTAGCCTTTGTAGAAAAATAATTTAACCTTAATCTTGTTTAAAATATTTTTAATCCTATAAAATAACCATTCTATGAGTTCCAGCCCAACATCTATCAGCCTAACTAATAGTGCAGTAAAACGCATTCAAACTCTATTGCCTGAGCAAATATCAAATTATTTTAGAGTATATGTTACAGGTGGCGGGTGCTCAGGCTTTCAATATGGATTTAAGTTTGATGAAAATCCCGAGGGTGATGACGATATTATAAACTTTGGTGGATTTACTGTATTGCTGGATTCTCTTTCATATCCATATCTATATGGGTCTACATTAGATTATATAGAAGATCTCTCTGGTTCAAGGTTTTTGGTAACAAATCCGAATGCTAAGACGACATGTGGATGTGGGGAATCATTTACTATTTAGGTTTAGTTAGAGTTCCAAGCAAACCCTTATTTTTATTGACCTTAAGAGTTTTCTTATAAACTCTTTGTCGAGCC
>JADHNV010000016.1 GCA_016779285.1 SAR86 cluster bacterium | reverse complement strand
ATGGTGAAATCAATACCATGAATTGGTTTTCCTAAAGTTAGTGATTTGGCTGACTGCAAATATGGCTGAAGATTCTCGATACTAAAAATATAGTCTTTCGGTTTTAACAAAGGTCTTGAGGAGTCAATTGATTCCTCTTTATATCTTTCCTCAACAAACGAAATATAAGCAGATAATATATGGTTAATTTTGTTTGATGTTATGAGTTCAAAACCTGAAAAATAATCTATTAGGCAAGAAGCGCCCATCTGAATAAGTGGATTGTATATCTCATATCCTTCTTGATATTTTCCTGAGATCAAAGATTGAAAGATCTCACAATGCCTTTCATCATAGCCTTGAAAGCAATCTCTCCATGCATCTTTGAATCTAGAAATTGATTCCTCATCTAAGCTAACTTCTGATCCACTGAATAATTTAAATTCAGTTAATTTTTTGGTCATATTTTGCGTTAAAGGATCAAATGTTCTTATGTCATCAATTTCATCTCCAAAAAAATCAACTCTGATTGGATCCATATAAAATCCTGAATAAAAATCAACCACTCCACCTCTAACAGCGTATTGATTTATAGAGATCACTTTATCTACACGCTCATAGCTTAGAGTTTTCAAGCTTTCTATTAAGTCTTTTATGCTTAAAGCATCCTTAACCTTAAATTTTTTTCTTGCTACAAAAAATTCATTTGATGGAAGTTTTTCAAAAAGATTTATGCAGCTAGTAACAATAATTTTGAAGTGAGTTTTATTAGAATTTAATAAATTAATTCTTTCTTGAACTATTGAGCCTGCTGTTGAAAACCGATCGTAAGGCAGTATTTCTCTTTCTGGATAATAACCAATTAAATGCTCATCTATAAATAAACTTAGTTCATTTTTAATTAGCCTGGCTTCTTTATCCGAATTGCATAAATATAGAATCTGATGATTGTTAATTTTTGCAGATTGGGATAGTTTTAGTGCTATCGGATCGTGCTGTTTTTCTAACATACGGTGCAGTATAATTTGTGACTATTTAAAAATCTTAAAAAAGGATAAAAACATGGATATAAGTTTTTCAGATCAAGATCTCCAATTTCAAGAGGAAATAAGAGCTGGCTTAAATGGATCAGAATATCCAGCTCATGTAAGAGAAAAACGAGATAAAGGCATAGCTTTATCAAAACAAGACATGATTGATTTTCATAAATTCATTCATAGCAAGGGTTGGATGGGATATAACTGGCCTGTTGAATATGGAGGAACCGGATGGTCACCTGTGCAAATTTATTTATTTTTAAATGAACTTGCTCTAGCGCAATGCCCAACAATCTTGCCATTTGGAGTAAGCATGGTTGGCCCAGTTATTTACACATTTGGCAATCAAGAACAGAAAGATAGATTTTTACCAGATATTCTTGAATTCAATACATGGTGGTGTCAAGGATACTCAGAACCAGGCTCGGGATCAGATTTGGCCTCTTTAAAGACCAAGGCTGTTTTAGATGGAGATCATTATATTGTTAATGGATCTAAAACATGGACAACACTTGCTCAAAATGCAGATTGGATTTTTTGTCTAGTAAGAACAGAAACCACACAAAAGAAGCAGGAAGGAATTTCTTTTCTTTTAATTGATATGAATTCTCCAGGCATTGAGGTTAAACCAATTATTACTATTGATGGCGATCACGAGGTGAATTCTGTTTTCTTCACGGATGTTAAAGTTCCAGCTGATCAGTTAATTGGTGAAGAAGGCAAGGGTTGGACGTATGCAAAATTCTTACTTGCCCATGAAAGATTTGGTATTGCTGGTGTCCCTGTAGTTAAGGTTCAATTAGATAAATTAAAAAACATTACAGCTAGCTATAACGATGCGGATTTGAATAGAAAGATCACTGAATTAGAAATTGATCTTGCAGCTTTAGAATTTACTGAATTAAGAACCTTAGCAGCCATTGCTGAGGGAGGTCATCCAGGAGCCGAGTCTTCAATTTTAAAAATTAGAGGGACTGAAATTCAACAAAGATTAACTGAACTTTTTGTAGAGGCCGCTGGTCAATATATTCTTCCATATGAAGGCCCTGAAGGGTTTGAATCAAACAGAACACCGGCTGGCCCAGAATATGCAAGTTCTTCTGTTGCTCAATATCTCAATTACAGAAAAACTTCTATATATGGTGGTAGCAATGAAATACAAAAAAATATTATTGCAAAAGCTATCCTAGGAGTTTAAAAATGAATTTAAATTATTCTGATGAACAAAATATGCTTAGAGAGCAGGTTCTCAAGTTTTGTGAAACTAATTATGATTTTATTGACAGAGAAAAAATATTAGATTCAGATTCTGGTTTTAGTATCGATAACTGGAAACAGTTTGCTGAGCTTGGCTGGTTGGCGGTTCCTTTTAAGGAGGATAATGGGGGATTTAACTTCGGACCAATTGAACTTACTGTTCTATTTGAAGAATTTGGTAAAGCCCTTGTTGTAGAACCTTACCTTAGTTCTGTGGTCATGAGTGGCACGATTTTAGAGGGTTCAAATCATCCTGATAAAACCTCTATTATTGAAAGCATTATTTCTGGCGAGCATCATGTATCAACTGCTTATGCAGAGGTCAATATTGGATATAACTTTTTAGACTGCATAACCACAGTCACAAAAAATGGAGAATCTTACAATTTAAATGGTTCCAAATCATTGGTTCTGAATGCTATTAATGCTGATCAATTTATTGTCCTTGCATCTTATGATAATGCACCTGCGTTGGTAATTATTAATGCTAGCGATGAAGGTTTATCTGTTCAAAGCTTTAAAACTTTAGATGGCCAAACATGTGGTGAGCTAACTTTTGAAAATGTGTCTTTTTCCTCTGAATCTATCCTGGCTCTTGGTGAAGAGGCCGAGTCCCTGTTTAACAAGATGCTTGATATATCCATACTTTGCATCAGTGCAGAAGCAGTTGGAGCAATGACATCCTCATATATGAAAACTGTTCAATACACAAAAGAGCGTGAGCAGTTCGCACAACCAATTAGTAATTTTCAAGTTCTTCAACATCGAATGGTTGATATGTTTATTGAAACTGAACTTACAAAATCTCTTATGATTAAAGCAACACTTCAACTTGATTCTGGTGATCCTGAAGCCACTAAAACCATCTCTGCATTAAAGGTTCAGGTTGGTAAGGCAGGGCGTTTGGTTGGACAGCATGCAGTTCAGCTTCATGGTGGCATGGGGGTTAGCAATGAAATGTCCATTGGCCATTATTTAAAAAGATTTACAGCCATTGACTCAATGTTTGGAAATACTCAATATCACATCAATAAATATCAATCTTAAAAATAAATGAGTGATCTTACAAAAAATCCTGACCTACGCTCAAGAGAGAAGGTTGATGATTACTTCGGGGATTGGAAGTGGAGAGAAGGCTTAGCTGAATTGATGGTACCCATTGTGGGAAGGCTTTATAGGCATGGCATTAATATTATGATTTATGGACAATCTCTTGTTAATAAATCACCCATAGATATCATGCATGCTCATAGATTTGTCCGACAAGTTGAGGGTAATGAGTTAAGCGAGTTAGAAACCTACCCCTTGCTTGAAAGATTAAGTAGCATGACTCTGCCTGATTGTGAAATTGATATTGGTGAACTTGCAGTGCGTTGTCCTTTTTTCACTGATCTTCCAGATAATCCAGACTCCATAGATAAATACTTGTTTGAGCAGCTTAATGTTGCTGATATACCTAATACAAGACCTGATCAACCAAAGAATATCGTGTTATATGGTTTTGGAAGAATTGGTAGATTGATGGCTAGAATGCTTGCTCTAACTACAGGACCTGGTAATTATTTTCGCTTGAGAGGGGTCGTTGTTAGAAGAAATGGTGATGATGATTTAATAAAGCGCGCTAGTCTTTTGAGAAGAGATTCTGTTCATGGACGGTTTGATGGAACCATAAGAGTTGATCTTGAAAATGATTTATTAGTGATAAATGGAAATCCAGTTAAATTTATTTATGCTAACTCTCCAGCTGATATTCAATACTCTGATTTTAAAATTGATTCTCCAATCGTTATAGATAACACCGGTATATGGCGTGATGAAGAATCTCTCTCACAGCATCTTTCTTCTGGTGCATCAAAGGTCATCTTAACGGCTCCTGCCAAGGGAGATATAAGAAATATAGTCTTTGGGGTCAATGATTCTGCTTTGCAAGAATCGGATACAATTATTTCCGCAGCATCATGCACTACCAATGCCATTGTCCCTGTGCTGAAAATCATTAGCGATAAGTATGGTATTTCTAGTGGCCATATTGAAACAGTTCATTCCTATACAAATGATCAAAATTTAATTGATAATTTCCACAAAGGTGACAGAAGAGGAAGAAGCGCTCCATTAAATATGGTTATAACCTCAACTGGTGCGGTCAAAGCTGTTGCTAAGGCAATTCCAGAACTTAAAGATAAACTGACTGGAAATGCAATCAGGGTTCCAACACCCAATGTAAGTTTGGCAGTTCTAGTATTAAATTTAGATAATTCAGTAGAGAGAGATGAGCTCAATGAGTTTTTAAAGACATCTGCTTTTGCTAGTAAATACAGAGAAATCATTGGATATACCAATTCACCTGAGGCAGTATCTACCGATTTTTATTCAAGCCCTTATGCAACCATTATTGATTCTCAAGCAACTATTGCAGATGGTAAAAAAGTCACTTTATATTGTTGGTATGACAATGAATATGGTTATACAAAGCAAGTTCTTAATCTTACAAAGAAAGTTGCTTCTATTGACCTACAAAGATTACCTAAACCAATTGAAGATACAGTATAGAAACAGCTGATATTTCCATTTATAATGCATCCAACTTTTACTGAAGGCTGCTGTGATTAAAACCAAAAAAGGTCTAGATTTACCAATTTCTGGAACTCCATCTATGGACCTAGACACATCTACATCTATCAATTCAATTGCAGTTCTTGGTTCTGACTACATTGGTCTGAAGCCAACCATGATGGTTGATGAGGGTGATGTTGTTCAATCTGGTCAGAAATTATTTGAAAACAAAAAAAATCCAGGCACCTTTATAACCTCTCATTCATCCGGCACTGTTAAGTCAATCAATAGAGGCGAAAAACGAAGATTCTTATCACTCATCATTGAAACTGATCATTCTATAGATCCTGTAAAATTTAATTTAAATGATTACTCAAATTCAATTGATTTTTTAATTCAAAGTGGAACTCTTTCATATTTCCGCACTAGACCTTACAACAGAATGCCTATCCCAAATGAGTTGCCCTCAGCAATATTCATTAACGCGTGTGATTCAAACCCCCTTGCCATTGATCCTCATGAGCTGATTAAATTAGATCAAGATCTTTTTAATGAAGGCCTTAAATTTATTACTAATATTGATGAAGGAGTGAAGATATTTTGTTCTTATTCTAATGATCAATTCAATCAATCAGTAGAGGGTGTTAGCTACAATCAATTTTCGGGCCCCCATCCATCTGGTCTTGTAGGAACTCACATACATTTTCTTCATCCAGTTGGCCAAAATAGATCGGTGTGGTCAATTTCATGGCAGGAAGTTATCTCTCTTGGTTATCTTCTTCAGCATAATTATTTGCGAGAAGAAAAATATGTTTCGCTTGGCGGCCCAAATGTTCATGATCCTAAAATATTAAAATTAAAATATGGTTCTAATCTTGTAGAAGCAACTGCAGGAAAAATTGCTGAAAATTCAAGAATTATATCTGGTTCAGTTCTTAATGGTCATACAGCAGAAAGCGTGATGAGTTACCTGGGCATATTTGATAATCAAATTTCTGTTCTTCCAGATGAATCTAACGACATTTTGTTTAATTGGGCAATGCCAGGTTCTAAACTGCATTCTAAGTTACCAGCCTTTCTCTCAAGCTGGATAAAACCGAAAGAATTTAATTTTAATGTTTCTATGAATGGAGGTAACAGAGCTATCGTGCCAATATCTTCTTACCAAGAAATTATGCCCTTAAATATCTTAACCACTCAATTATTAAAGTGCCTAGTAACTCTTGATATTGAGCTTGGTGAAAAATTAGGTGTTTTAGAGTTATCAGCTGAAGATTTAGCCTTAGCTAGTTATGTTTGTCCAAGCAAGTATGATTATCAATCTATCCTAAATACAAATTTAGAAAAAATGTATGAGGAGTTCAAATGAAGGCCTGGCTTAGATCTTTAAATGAAACCATTAAACCTAAATTCATGCCAGGTGGTGCTCAGGCTAGATGGTTTCCAATATATGATGCAATTGAAAATTTTATTTTTTCATCTACGCATAAAACAACCAATCCAATTCATGTAAGAGATTCCATCGATATCCAACGAATCATGGTAATTGTGTGGTTGGCTGCATTTCCAGCAATGTTTTTCGGAATGTATAACATCGGGAATCAAACCTTAGATTATCTAACCCTAGCTGGTTCAGCGAACACAAACGATTGGCATCATGTATTTATAAATTTTATTGGCTATTCTAATGACAGTTTTATTACAAAGATGTGGGTTGGGGCAGTTTATTTTGTGCCTATATATGCAGTAACTTTTGCTGTTGGTATTCTATGGGAGATTCTATTTGCTGTAGTTCGTAAACATGAAATTAATGAAGGATTATTTGTATCATCTATTTTATTTGCGCTTAGTTGTCCTCCTGATTTACCCCTATGGCAAGCTGCAATGGGCATCACATTTGGAATTGTTATTGGTAAAGAGGTTTTTGGCGGAACTGGCAAGAACTTTTTAAACCCAGCGCTAACTGGCAGAGCTTTTTTATATTTTGCTTATCCATCACAACTATCTGGAGATAAAGTCTGGATAGCCGGGCTTTCTGATACTGGGATTACTCCCGAGGGATTCAGTGGGGCAACACCTCTGGGTTATGCAGCCGAGGGTGGCCTGCAGGGATTGACTGACAATTTTACTTGGTTTGATTCATTTATTGGTAATATTCCTGGTTCAGTTGGTGAAACTTCAGTCATAGCTATCGGTATCGCTGCGATTATTCTTCTTGCAACAGGTGTTGCATCTTACAGAATCATCTTGGGAACATTTATTGGCATGATAGTAATGTCATCAATTTTAAATATTGTTGGATCCGATACCAATCCAATGTTTCAAGTTCCTTGGTATTGGCATTTAGTAATAGGAAGTTTTGCATTTGGGTTAGTGTTCATGGCAACTGAACCTGTCTCAGGTTCAGGAACTGATGCTGGGCGTTGGATCTACGGTGCTTTAATTGGGGTAACTGTAGTATTAATTAGGGTTATTAACCCTGCTTTTCCTGAGGGTATGATGCTGGCAATACTATTTGCAAATTTATTTGCACCAGTTATAGATCATGTAGTAGTGTCCAGGAATATTGCAAAACGCAAGAGGGCTTTGTCTTATGAATGATTCAGTTTTAAAAACTTTAACCGTATCATTTTTGGTATGTCTATTTTGCTCTCTGATTGTTTCATATGCTGCTGTAAGTCTCAGAGATATGCAGAATCTGAATAAGCTTAACGACCAAAGAATAAAAATCTTAAAAACAGCTGCGATTTATAACCCTGATCAATCTATTGAAACTCAATTTACTCGGTTAACTCCAAAATTTGTAAATTTTAGTACCGGCGATTTGCTTGATTCTTATGGTGATTATGATTTAGAGACATATGATCCTGTGTATTTTTCAAAACAACCTGAACACTCAACTCCAATTCCAGCCTCTGAGGATATTGCAATCGTAAAAAATAAAGAAAATATCGGCAAAATATACTTGCTCAAGGATGTTGATAATAATCTTGAAAAAATTATCTTGCCAATAAGAGGGTATGGCCTCTGGGGTACATTATTTGGCTATATTGCTGTAGATAAAGATTTAAATACTATCAAAGGGCTTGAGTTTTATGCTCATAAAGAAACTCCAGGGCTGGGTGCAGAGGTTGATAATCCTAAGTGGAAGGCATTATGGGATGGTAAGTCTATCTACAAAGATAATGAAGTGAAGATTGAGGTTATAAAGGGCAAAGTTGACCCTTCAAATCAACTTGCATCCTATCAAGTAGATGGTCTTTCAGGCGCAACATTAACCAGTCGAGGTGTTACAAATATGCTAGTTTACTGGTTTGGCGACAGTGGCTACAAAGAAACTTTAAGAAATATTAATTATGACAGTTAAGAAATATAAAGATGTTTTAATCAAGCCATTGCTGGAAGAGAACCCCATTACACTTCAGATCCTAGGAATATGTTCTGCATTAGCAGTAACAAGCAATCTTTCAGTTACTTTGGTAATGTGTGTTGCCTTAACAAGTGTTGTTTCATTTTCAAATTTATTTATTTCTATTATTAGAAATTATATTCCAAGCAGCGTTAGAATCATTGTGCAGATGACCATAATTGCCTCTCTTGTAATTGTTGTTGATGAGTTGCTTAAAGCTTATGACTATGAAACAAGTAAAAAATTATCAGTTTTTGTTGGTTTGATTATTACCAACTGTATCGTAATGGGAAGGGCAGAAGCATTTGCTATGAAAGAAAAGCCTTTTATTAGCTTTTTAGATGGTCTTGGAAATGGTCTTGGATATAGCATTATCTTGATTGCGGTTGCTGTTGTGAGAGAATTATTTGGAGCAGGCACATTAATGGGCTATGAGATTTTACCTTTAGTTTCTAATGGAGGCTGGTATCCAGCGAATAATCTCTTGTTACTACCACCAAGCTCATTTATTTTGATTGGGCTTATGATTTGGGGTATCAGAGCATATAAAACCGATCAAGTTGAACCAAATGAATTTAAAATATCTAGCCATCATTCAGCGCCAGATTTATCTAAGAGAGAGTTAAATGTTTGAACATTATCTTAGTATTTTTATCACCACTGTTTTTATCGAAAACATTGCTTTGTCTGTATTTCTTGGCATGTGTACATTCATAGCTATATCAAAAAAAATAGATGCTGCATTTGGTCTTGGTATAGCAGTTATTGTTGTATGTTTGATAACTGTTCCGCTAAATAATCTCATTTATAATTCGATCCTTAAAGAAGGGGCATTGGCCTGGGCTGGTCTCCCTGAAGCCAATCTTGAGTTTGTCGGGTTAATTAGTTACATAGGTGTAATTGCAGCAGCTGTCCAAATATTAGAAATGTTTTTGGATAGGTTTGTTCCAGCACTATACAATGCATTAGGTGTATTTCTACCCTTGATTACTGTTAATTGCGCAATTCTTGGTGCTTCATTGTTTATGATTGAAAAAGATCTTTTGTTTGGTGAAAGTGTAGTTTATGGTCTTGGAGCAGGAGTTGGCTGGGCTATGGCAATAGTTGTTTTAGCTGGTATTAGAGAAAAATTAAAATATTCAGATATTCCTGATGGATTGCAGGGTTTAGGTGTTACATTTTTAATTGTGGGTTTGATGAGTTTTGGTTTTATGTCATTCGGAGGGATTTCTCTGTAGGTATTACTTATGCAAATTGATTTATTTTTAGGCGTTCTTTCTTTCACTGGTGTTGTGCTTCTTTTAGTTGCCATAATTATTGCCGCAAGGAGCCAACTGGTCAGTTCCGGAGATGTAACCATTGAGATTAATGGTGATTCATCTAACCCTATAGTTGTGCCTTCTGGCAATAAGTTACTTCAAACACTTGCTGAAAATAAAATTTTTCTATCTTCTGCATGTGGTGGTGGTGGGACTTGTAGCCAATGCAAATGTCAGATTGCTGAGGGTGGCGGCTCTATATTACCAACAGAGGAATCTCATTTTAATGCTAAAGAAAAAAAAGATGGTTGGAGGCTCTCTTGCCAAGTTGCAGTAAAAAATGATTTAAAAATCACCATTCCTGAAGAAGTTTTCGGTGTTAAAGAATGGGAGTGTGAAGTTATATCTAATGATAATGTTGCAACTTTCATCAAAGAGCTTGTTCTCAAATTACCAGAAGGGGAAGAAGTTAATTTTAAGGCCGGAGGGTATGTTCAATTAGAAGCTCCAGCATATTCCAATCTTGAGTATAAATCCTTTGATGTTGCTGATGAGTATAGAGAAGATTGGGATAAGTTTAAAATATGGGATAACGTAGCTAATAATAAAGAGCCCATTATTAGAGCATATTCAATGGCGAATTATCCGCAAGAAAAAGGCGTATTAAAATTTAATATTAGAGTTGCTAGCCCCCCTCCAGGGTCTGCAGATATACCTCCTGGTGTTATGTCATCTTGGACGTTCAATCTCAAACCAGGTGATAAAGTTAGAGTGTTTGGTCCCTTTGGAGAATTTTTTGCTAAGGATACATCTGCAGAAATGGTATTTATTGGTGGTGGCGCAGGCATGGCACCAATGCGAGCACATATCTTTGATCAACTATTGCGAATTAACAGCGAACGAAAAATTTCCTTTTGGTATGGTGCTAGAAGCTTGAAAGAAATGTTCTACGTGGATGACTTCAATAAATTGGCTGATTCGTATGAAAACTTTGAGTGGCATGTTGCATTATCAGATCCTCAACCTGAGGATAATTGGGATGGCTTAACAGGGTTTATACATCAAGTAATTTTTGATCAATATCTTAAATCCCACAAAGCTCCCGAAGATTGTGAATTTTATATGTGTGGCCCCCCAATGATGAATAAAGCATGTATCGACATGCTGATCAATCTTGGAGTTGAGCCTGAAAATATCATGTTGGATGATTTTGGTGGCTAATTAAGCCTTTGAATCGATTAGCCATCTCTAAGTTAATTGCTATTGCAGTCGGAATTATCTGCATTTTATTTGCATATAATTATAATCAATCTGCAACTTATCAAATATCAGGATCCATTTATGGAACTTATTGGAAGTTAATTTCTACGGAATATATAACTGATGCTCTTAAAAAAGAGATTGAAGAGGAGTTATCACGAATTGATTACATAGCCTCAAATTATAAAAAAACCTCTGAAATTTCTAGAATTAATTCAGCACCAGTAAATCAATTAATTAATGTCTCACAGGAAATGTATTCCTTGTTGTCATTTGCTGAAAATCTTAATCAGGTAACAGATGGTTATTATGATGTTACCTTAGGAGGCCTGGTTATAGAGAATGGGTTTGGCCCACCTGATGCTATGACAGAGAACGCTTTGCCAACATCAAATAAAAGATTTGATTTTGTTTCAGCTAATGCAATCGTTAAAAATGATAACTTTCAATTTGATCTATCGTCTATAGCCAAAGGATATGCTGTTGACTCTATATACAAGATAATGTTGCAAGCTAATAGAAATAACTTTCTTATCGATATTGGCGGGGAAATCATTGTGAATGGTTCAAAGCATGGCACTCCATGGGTGATAGGAATTCAAAATCCTTCGAGTCTAAACAATCAATCCGTTATAGAAATTTTAAGAACTGGTTTTTTGGCAATAGCTACATCAGGTGAATATAGAAATACAAAACTTAACGATTCGGGACAAATAATAAGCCATACCTTTATACCTTCAACTAAAAAATCCATTGAAAATAAATCATTCTCAGTGACTGTTATCTCAGAAAAATCATCAATGATTGCAGATGCTTGGGCTACCGCTATGAATGTAATGGGTCCTCAAAAAGGAATTACGTTGGCCAATCAAGAGGGCATAGCTGCGATGTATATAATGCCAGAAGAAAATAATATAATTAAATCTAACTTTTGGAATTATAGTGATTGAGTTTTTAACAGTTTTAAGTTTAGTAACCATTTCTTTTGCAGCCCTAGCAATAGGTGTTATCTTTAAAAATAAACCTATTACAGGTAGCTGTGGTGGAATGGCTAATTTAGAGGATGGCGCACCCTGCAAAATTTGCGGGCGCACCACCATAGGGGATTGTGAAACCAATTAAAATTGGTTCATTGTATTGTCTTTACCAGAAGCTTTAAGAGCGGCTTCTCCTGCAAAGTATTCTTTATGATCATCTCCCATATCAGATCCGGCCATGTTTTGGTGTTTTACACAGGCGATGCCCTGACGAATTTCTTTTCTTTGAACTCCTTCTACATATCCTAGCATCCCTTTATCACCAAAATACTCTTTAGCTAAATTGTCTGTCGATAATGCTGCAGTGTGATATGTAGGCAATGTTATTAAATGATGAAAAATTCCTGCTTCTCTTGCAGCATCAGCTTGGAAGGTTTGAATTTTTTTATCTGCTTCCTTGCTAAGCTGAGTATCATCATACTTCTCATTCATGAGATCATCTCTATCATAAGCGGACATATCATCTCCGTTTTGAGTCATGGTATCAAAAACTTGTTGTCTAAAATTTAGAGTCCAATTAAATGAAGGACTGTTGTTGTAAACAAGTTTTGCATTTGGAACCACTTTTTTGATTTCGTTCATCATTCCAGCAATTTGACCAATATGAGGTTTTTCGGTTTCAATCCAAATTAAATCAGCTCCATTTTGTAGGCTGGTTATAGAATCTAAGATGCATCTAGCTTCACCTGTACCTTCTTTAAATCTATAGAGGTTACTGGGAAGTCTCTTTGGTCTAACTACTTTTCCATTCTGATTGATTAAAACATCGCCATGATTCAATTCAGATGGGTCTAATTCTTCTACATCAAGGAAGGAGTTGTATTGATCTCCAAGATCACCAACCTTATGAGTAATAGCAATTTGCTTGGTTAGGCCCGCTCCAAGTGAATCAGTACGAGCGACGATAACTCCATCGTCAACACCAAGCTCTAAAAATGCATATCTAACAGCATTTATCTTTGCCAGAAAATCTGAGTGGGGCACAGTGACTTTGCCGTCTTGATGTCCACATTGTTTTTCATCGGAAACCTGATTTTCAATTTGTATACAACATGCACCAGCCTCAATCATTTGTTTAGCCATTAAATAGGTGGCTTCCTCATTCCCAAAACCTGCATCAATATCTGCAATGATTGGTACAATATGAGTCTCAAAATTATCGATTTTTTCTTGAATTTTTGGCTTATCTTCGTCAGCAGCATTATCAAGCTCTCTAAACAAACCACCAAGCTCTCGTGCGTCAGCTTGTCTGAGGAAGGTATACAGCTCTTTAATCAGTGAAGCAACAGATGTTTTTTCATGCATAGACTGATCAGGAAGAGGCCCAAACTCAGATCTAAGCGCCGCAACCATCCAACCAGATAGGTAAAGATATTTTTTATCAGTGGTACCAAAATGCTTTTTGATAGATATAAGCTTCTGTTGGCCGATAAATCCATGCCAGCAACCTAAAGATTGAGTATAAGCTGAAGCATCCAAATCATAGGCATCCATATCTTTTCGCATTACAGATGCAGTATATTTAGCTATATCGATCCCTGATTTAAATTGGTTTTGAAGTCTCATTCTGGCAGCATATTCAGGCTTAATTGAATTCCAGTTTGAGCCACTAAATGCAGGTATAGCATTTAGCTTGTCAATTTCGGATGTAATTTTATTTTTTGACATTAATATACCCCTATATGTATGTAGTGCATTGGAATTTATTAGAATTAAATTGTCAATAATCTAAATAAATACTTTTAAAATAGCATTTTAGAGTAATATTTTTAGTAGTTTAACTACAAAATTTATGATTTTGCTAGTTTTGCAGCTATGCCAAGGTAGTTTAGGGGAGTTAGTTTTATTAATTTCTCTTTAGATTTATCACTAATATCAAGACTCTTCACGATACTTAGGTATGAATTCTTATCGATGCTTTGGCCTCTAGTTTTGGCCTTTATTTCTTCGTAAGCATTATCATGCCCCTCTAGTTTCATAACTATTTGAAGCGCCTCAGCTAGAACTTGCCAGTTATTAGCTAATTCTATTTTAGCAGTCTCTTTATTTGGTTGAATCTTACTCAAACCATTCAGACATGAGTGAATTCCAAGATAGGCATATCCAAAACCTACACCAAGATTTCTTAATACTGTTGAGTCAGATAGATCTCTTTGAAGTCTAGATTTAGTTAATTTATCAGCAAAAAAACTCATCATTGAATTTGATAATCCAAGATTTCCTTCTGAATTTTCAAAATCTATTGGATTAACTTTATGTGGCATAGTTGATGAGCCGACTTCACCTTCTTTTAATTTTAGTTTAAAAATATCGTTCGCGATATAAATCCACATATCTTGATTGAGATCAATCAAAATATTATTAATTCTTTGAATGCAGTGAGCAATTTCTGCTATACCATCATGCGGTTCAATTTGGGTAGTTATTGCATTTTGTTCTACCTTAAATGTAGATAAAAATTTATTTGTCTTTGATACCCAATCTATATTTTTATCAGATAAATCTAAGGTATGAAAATTACCAGTAGCACCACCAAATTTAGCCATAGGCTTAATCTTTTTCAATATATCTTTTTGTCTCACTAATCTCTGATGGAATACTTTTACTTCTTTTCCAATGGTAGAAGGAGAGGCTGCTTGTCCATGAGTTCTGGCTAGCAGGGGTAATGTTGCCCAATTTTTTGATTTAGAACTTAAATCTTTGATAAGGAGATCTAGTTTTTTTATATATATGTCTTTAGCATCTCTCAGCAAGACTGCGTAAGACAAAGAATTAACATCCTCACTCGTCAATGCAAAATGAACCAGATGTTGATATTTCTTTAAATTAGAAAATTTATTCATTTCTTCTCTAATAAAATATTCAACAGCTTTAACATCATGATTAGTTTTAGATTCAATGGTTTTAATTCTTTTTGCTGACTTGCTATCAAAGCTTTTTTTGATTGCCAAAAGGTTATTTTTGGCTGCAGATGACAGTGGCTTAAAGTTTTTTCCACATTGTGTTGTTAAAAAGATAATCCAATCAATTTCAATTTCAAATCTAGTTTTATTTAAATTAGATTCTGAGAAATTATTAGCAAGATCAATAATTTTTTTACTGTATCGATTGTCTAGAGGGGAGAGTAATTCTTGATGTTTCATAGTTTGAATTATAGCTACTCTTTCAATGCTTTTGCTATGATGCCTCCACCTAAACACTCATTATTTTTATAGAGTACAGCGGACTGACCAGGCGCGATTGCTCTGATTTTTTCAGAGAATGATAATTCCACTCCTTTGTCCATAAAATGTGCGACACATGAAACAGGCTTGCCCCTGTGACGAACCTGTACCTCACAATCAAGTTGCTTGGGAACAACTGCTTTATTTATCCATTTCATTTCTTCCATCAACAAGCCATCGCTAAGCAGCAAATCATTAAACTCACCCTGGCACACATAAACCTCATTAAGTTCAATATTTTTGTCGTACACATACCAAGGCAACTCAGGTTTATCTCTGACACCTCCAATATTTAAACCTTGCCTTTGTCCTTGAGTGAAAAGAAGAGCACCTGGATGAGTTCCAAGAACGTTACCTTCTGAATCTTTTATATTGCCGCTTTCAAATTTGATAAATCTTTTAAGAAAGTCTTTTAAGTTTCTTTCTCCTACAAAACAAATGCCTACTGAATCTTTTTTGTCATGATTAACGAAGTTATTTTTTTCAGCTATCTCTCTGACTTCAAATTTTGTTAAACTCTCAAGCGGAAATATGCATTTCGCAAACTCTACACCACTAACTTCATGCAAAAAATATGTTTGATCTTTGTTTAGATCTCTTGACCTCATTAAAAGAGCATGATCGTTTTTATGGTCTAGTCTTGCGTAATGTCCAGTTGCGATATGATCAGCTCCAATTTTTAAAGCGTAATCTAAAAAGGATTTGAATTTTATTTCTCTATTGCACAATATATCTGGATTTGGAGTCCTGCCTTTTTCATGTTCAGAAAGAAATTCTTTGAAGACTCTCTCCCAATATTCATCACTGAAGTTTGCTTTATGCAAAGGTATATTTAGTTGATCACAAACCTTTGAAGCATCTGCAAAGTCAATCTCAGATGTGCATACTTCACCAGGCTCATTCTGCCAATTTTGCATAAATAAACCTTGAACTTTAAAACCTTGTTTTTTTAACAAATACGCCGCTACGGATGAATCAACGCCACCCGACATTCCAACAACAACTGTTTTATTCTTATTTGTCATATTTTATCTACAAACCCTAATTTTAAAGGTTTTTTTAGAGTATAATTCATCCAAATTTTACAATACATTTTCGTTTGAAAGAGGATAGTATGGGTTACAAGCATATAAAGATACCAGAAGAGGGTTCAAAAATTACATTAGAGAACGGGGTTCTTCAAGTTCCAGATAATCCAATTATTCCATACATTGAAGGTGATGGGATCGGAATAGATATTACACCTGCAATGATAGATGTGGTCGACAGTGCAGTTGAAACAGCATACAAGGGAACCAAAAAAATATCATGGATGGAAGTATTTTGTGGTGAAAAATCTACTCAAATATATGATGCAGATACATGGTTACCTGATGAAACCATTGAAGCTCTAAAAGAATACATTGTTAGCATAAAAGGACCTTTGACTACTCCTGTTGGAGGAGGAATTAGATCTTTGAATGTTTCTCTGCGTCAAATTCTTGATCTATATGTTTGCTTAAGGCCTATACGATATTTTGCTGGCGTTCCAAGTCCAGTGAAAAACCCATCACATGTTGATATGGTTATTTTTAGAGAAAACTCTGAAGATATTTATGCTGGTGTGGAATTTGAAGCAGGATCTCCAGAATCTGAAGCAATGGTTAAGGTACTCCAAGAACAATTTGGCGTGACTCAAATAAGATTTCCAACAGAAGTTGGACTTGGCGTAAAACCAATATCTAGGCAAGGAACAGAGAGACTTGTTAAGCAAGCACTTGATTATGCCATCAAGAACGATAGATCCTCAGTAACATTGGTT
>JADHNV010000015.1 GCA_016779285.1 SAR86 cluster bacterium | reverse complement strand
ATGAAATAATAAAGTAATTGAATAATCTCCAAGTTCTTTCAAAGGCCCATCGGGTAACTGAATAACACTTTTATCAATTGCATGATCGATCGCGCTAAATGCTTCTGAGATCTCTCTCGTACCAACTGAACCATACAATGCACCCTCTTCAGTTACTTGAACTTTAATCTCAACCCTAGCCCCTGATACTGTATCAGCCTTACCCTGTGCATTTGCTATTTCATCAGCAGAGGCTGCAGCCAGTTCTGATTTCTTGCTCTCCACATACTTAAGGTTTTCTTCAGAAGCGAACATTGCCTTCTTTTTTGGAATAAGAAAATTCCTAGCATATCCAGAGCTCACCTCAACAACATCTCCAATTTCACCTAATTTTTGGATTTTATCTAAAAGTATAATTTTCATGATTTATCTATGTGAATCTGTGTATGGTAACAAAGCTAAAAAGCGAGCAATCTTGATGGCTTTAGTTAGTTTTCTCTGCTCTGATGCGCTTATGTTAGACACTCTCGCAGGTATAATTTTTCCCGTCTCAGTAATGTATTTTTTGAGGAGATCAACATTCTTATAATTAAAATTTTTGTTGTTAGATTCAGTCATTATTCCTCACCCTCTGGTTCTTCTGTTGCGGCAGTCTCGTCGGTATTTTTTTCAGCAGCCGGTGTAACTTTTGGCTTCTCTTGTTTTGGATCTTCTGTGGGAGATTTTTTTGCCTCCCTTGATTCAACCAGTAACAATGAATCCTCTAAAGAAGGGGAATCAACCTTCAATAAAAGATGTCTAATTACAGAAGTGTCATATTTTAATTTGGATTCAAGCTCAAGAGCTGACTCAGATGGGCCTTCAATCTGCAAAATAGCATAGTGACCTTTATTGTGATTAAGAATGCTGTAAGCTAGCTGTCTGCGACCAATATTCTCAAGTTTATTAATTTTAAAATTAATATCGGTCAACGTCTTTTCAAACTTAGCTTGAAAATCGTCAAATTTAGTGGATAAATCTGGATTGAGTATTAGTGTTAATTCGTAATTATTCATTTTTTTCCTTATGAGTTAAAAGATTTTTTGAACATCAAAAAACCAAGGAGCAGGAATTCTAAGCCAAATACATCTAGCAATCAATAATTATTTTTTAAGAAACCGAAGGCTTTATCAAAAAAACTTTTATTGCTTTCTAAAGTATAGCCCTGCTTGATTTGATCAAAGCCAAAACCTACTAAACCTAAAGCAGTAGCGTATATTGGATTTTTTAAAACTGATTCCATTCCATTAAATTTTTCTGGAATACCCAATCTTACACTTGTTTGAAAAATAGATTCAGCCAGAGCAACAGCTCCTTCCATTTTTGAGGTGCCCCCTGTCAAAACAATGCCTGCAGGAATTTTATTTTCAAAACCATTGCGTTTAATTTCTGCTTTCACTAATTCAAAAAGTTCGACATACCTCGGTTCGATGATTTCAGCCAATGATCTCCTTGATAAATCTTCAGGCGGCCTTCCTCCAACTCTCATTACTTCCAAAGTTTCTCCATCTTGAGTAAGTTCTGCTGCTGCGCAACCATGCTTTTGCTTGATGTCTTCTGCTTGAGCTGTGGGAGTTCTTAATGCAACTGCTATATCGCTAGTCACTTGATCACCTGCAATTGGAATAACTCCTGTAAATGATATTGAACCAGAATTAAATACTGCAATATCAGTGGTTCCACCGCCGATATCTACCAAACAGACTCCTAGCTCTTTTTCGTCCTCTGATAAGACAGAATATGAACTTGCGAGCTGCTCCAAAACAAAACCATCTACACCAACTCCACATCTCTTAACACATTTTTCTATATTCTGAATAGCATTATTTGCACAAGTAACTAAATGAACGTGGGACTCTAACCTAACACCAGACATGCCAAGAGGCTCTCTAATGGAGTCTTGATTATCAATAACATATTCTTGGGGAAGAACATGAAGCACTCTTTGATCTGATGGAATTGCAACTGCTTGTGCAGCCTCAATAACTCTATCTATGTCACCAGCATCAACTTCTTTATCTTTAATGCCTACAATTCCATGAGAATTTAAACTGCGAATATGATTGCCTGCAATCCCAACATACACATTCTTAATTTTTCCCTCAAATGATGCTTGAGCCTGATCAATAGATTTTTGAATTGCATCTGTAGTTGCATCTATGTTTACAACAACCCCTTTTTTAAGACCGCTAGATGGATAAGATCCCATTGCCACTACTTCTAGTGATTGCTGATCAACATACTTACCAATAATGCATACAACCTTTGAGGTTCCAATATCTAATCCAACAACATAGTCTGAGTCTTTTGTTACATTATTTGCCATAATTTAAAGCTGCTCCATCTTCGTATCTTAAATCAATAATACTAGGAGTTAAGTTTTTTTCGAAAATATATTTTAAGGTTAACGAAAGTTTTTTAAATACTTTAGAAGAAAGTTCAGATCCCAGATTTACTCTTAAATTATTTTTAGACTGAAAATACCAACCCTCTGCTTCGGTGTATGTAACAGATGAAATTTCAAGACTGAAGGATTCAACTGCCAGGTAAATCTGATCTTGAACTTTCAACCATTCATCAACCATTTCAATTGGCATATATAAATGTAATAAATTAGGGTGTTCTCCAAAATACAAAAATTTGCTTAAATCGTTATCTAAATAAAATTTTTCTCGCCAAATATATTTTGGCTCTCTAGTTTCAATGAATATTTCTATAGGATCAAATGCATGTTTTTTTATTAAAAAAGAATTGACCCAATTCTGATCTTTTAAAAATTTTGATAAATTTTTATTTAAAGCGAGGCTTGATATATTAGAAATAAATTCCTGTTCTTTTTTTAAAGTTGGGGGTTTATCAAAAACTATATTAATTTTTTGGTTGTTTTGACCTGAACAGCCCAAAAAAATAGGGATTAAAATTATAAAAATGATTTCTCTTCTGCTAATCATCGATAATTTTTTGAACAACCTCATTGAAGGAAAGTCCAATAGACTGAGCAGATTTAGGGAATAAACTATGGGAAGTCATGCCAGGAACAGTGTTTACCTCAAGAACATAAAAGTTTAGATTGCTGTCTTGCATTAGGTCAACTCTTAACCATCCCTTTCCCCCAATGACTTCAAAAGTTTTAAGACAGATCTGCTCAAGCTCATCTTTTTTTTCATCAGACATGACCAAATTATTTAGTTGGGTATCTTCATTCACATACTTGGCGTTAAAGTTATAGAAAGATTCAGTCGTAATTATTTCCACAGGTGGCAAGCATTTTCCGTTAAGGATAGGGACCGTGAGTTCTTTGAAATCAATACTTTCTTCAAATATAAATTGTCTTCTTGGATCCAAACTGTCGGTTATAGCTTTTTTGAGATCCTTGGTACTTGATAGCTTAAAAACATCTATACTTGAACCATCCTCTGCTGGCTTTAAAAAAATTTCATTGAACGGCCTCAATGGATCAAAAATAGAATCTTCTAAATTGTTATGAAAGTTGTATAAAGATGTAATAGCAAGCCATTTTGGAGTTGGTATGTTATTTTTTCTTAAAATTTTCTTTAATGTATTTTTATTCCAAGTATTTTTGCAAGCCTCAGAATCACTTCCAGAGTAAGAGATCCCCTTTTGCTCTAAGACGCTTTGAAGCTCTCCTGACTCCCCATCCTTTCCGTGAAGGGCAATAAAAACAAAATCTTCTTGAACAAGCTCCTCAATTGAAAAATTTTTTGGGTAATCAATAAGATGTGTCTCATGACCTAAATTCTTCAATGCTTGAAATATATATTTTCCACTCTCAAGAGAAACTTCTCGCTCAGATGAATCGCCTCCATATAAAACTATAATTTTTTCTTTTGCCACTTGCTTTTAATCTTTTTATTCAATTTAGATATGGTTCCAGCTCCTTGAGTAATCAATATTGAAAAATTCTCAGAGTTCGCTTGCAGCCAATCTAGGGGATCATACTTTCCTATAAATTCTGCGTTTTTATGCTTTTTAGCTATTTCAGATATAAGTTTTTTTGAAGAAATGCCCTTAATTGGTTTCTCGCTTGCAGGATATATATCCAAGACTAACAAGCTATCAACTCTTGAGAGAACTTTCACAAAATCATCAAAAAGCTGTTGGGTTCTGGTATATCGATGTGGCTCAAAAATCATGCAGATTTTTTTTCTAGGAAACTTTTCTTTGGTGGCAAGAATTGTTGATAAAATTTCAGCAGGATGATGCCCATAATCATCTATTAAGATATGGGGCTTTTCTGTAAAAAAAATGTTAGAAAGCTCAAATCTTCTTCCAACACCCCTAAATTCTGATAATCCCTTAGCAATATCTTTAACTGAAATATTTTCTTCTATCGCAACGCAAATAGCGGCAGTAACATTATATAGATTATGTTTGCCGCTTAGATTGGTAGAAAATTTATAGTTTTTTTTATTACTGTGATCTGTTAATTGAAATATTTGAAAACCCTTTGAGAGCTTTACATCAGTGATTTGAAATCTATTTTTTGAATTAAACCCAAAGGTAATTTGCCTCCTATTTATGGCCTTAGAAATTTTGCGTATGTTGGAATCATCTAAATTTAATAAAATATGGCCATAAAAAGGTAAATTTTCAGCAAAACTAATGAACGATTGATTGAGTTTCTCTTGATCTGATTCATAGAAGCTTAGATGGTCATTATCAATATTTGTAATAACTGCAACATCAGGTTGCAAATGGAGAAATGATCCATCACTTTCATCAGCCTCAACAATAATATAATTACCCTCCCCAAGGTTAGAGCTTCTTCCAATACTTAGCACTTGGCCTCCAATGACATAAGTCGGACTTAAGTTTGCTGCATTAAAGATACTTGCAATAATGCTAGTTGTAGATGTTTTCCCGTGACTACCTGCAATTGCAATACTGCGATATGGATTCATTAAAGTTCCGAGCATCTCAGCTCGAGGAATAATAGTTAATCCAGATTTCTTTGCATACACAAGCTCAGGGTTTCTTCTTGATATTGCCGATGAGGCAACAACTAAATTTGCATTTTTTACCAATCTAGGCTCATGACCTATTTGTACCTTGGCACCAAGTTTTTTTAACTCTTTCAACTCACCGGTAATTAAAAGATCTGAACCTGAAACTTTAAAACCTTGTTTTTGTAAAATAGTTGCAACTCCAATCATCCCAGAGCCACCAATACCGATCATATGAATTTTTTTAAATTTTTGAAATCCGAGAGAAGTAATGTGTTTTTTAATCATGTAAGATTGAATTTAGCATTGTTCCTGCCGCTTTAAAATGATCCAAATTGTTCTCCGCCCTTGCCCACTCTAGATATAATCTTTTATCAAGGATATCCTTTAATTTTCTAGAAAGAGATTCAATAGAGTCAGACTCTTCGTGGATTAAACCCATCCCTAAATCTAAAATATTAACAGCATTTAAAAGCTGATGATTATCAATTGCTGAGGGTAAAGGAATCATTAGCAATCCTCTTTTTAAAGATATAGCTTCTGACAAAGAAAGCGCGCCTGCTCTAGAGATAATAAAATCAGACCATAAAACTGCATCATGTGGAGAATTGTAAAACTCTTCGACCTCCACAGAAATATTACTCGAATACAAACGTTTAATTCCTGAAGATTTCCCTACTCCAGATTGATGCCTTACCTCTAATGATGTATTTAGAGCGCTCAAGGCCAGAGGTATATTATGATTTAAAAATTCCGAGCCTTGGCTGCCACCAGTTACATAAATTCTTATTGATTCATGGCTTTGATCTGGAAAAAAGATTTCTTTTGGAGGTTTTATCGGGTTGCCTACTAGCATCATTTTTTTAGAAAGTGGTTCATTCAAAGAAAATCCTAAAAAAGTTTTTTTTGAAAATTTTTGTAACACTTTATTAGAAGTGCCCATAACTGCATTTTGCTCATGTAAAAAAAGAGGTTTTCTACATATCCATGCTGACAAACCTACTGGCAATGAAATATATCCTCCAAAACAAATAACATAATCAATATTATTTTTATACAAATAAAAAATACTTTTAAAAATTGAAACTATTAAACCTAGCAATGAAGAGATTTTATTAATTAAATTCTTTCCCCTAAAACCACTCATAGGAATAGTTAAAAATTTTATATTTTTTGGAACCACTCGATTTTCTATCCCAGTATTTGTACCCATCCAAATAACTTCATGATTGTTTTTAATGCACTCATTGGCAAATTCTAATGCTGGAAAGACATGGCCCCCAGTTCCTGCTGCAGAAATTAAAAATTTCATTGCCTTATTGTTTTATTTTCAAAATTAATTCTTAAAACCATACCGATTAAAAACATAAATAAAATTAAACTTGTTCCACCATAGCTTATGAAGGGAAGCGTTAAACCTTTTGTTGGTAAAATTCCAAGATTAACTCCTATATTAAATGCTACTTGAATTGCAATTAAAATACCTGCGCCAAAAGCAATCAATCCTTGAAATAATTTACCAAGCTCAAGCGTCTTGATAGAGGTTTGAATGATGCCAAAAATTAATGATATAAACAAAGAAATTACTAACAGTCCACCAATCAAACCAAATTCTTCAACAATTACTGCAAAAATAAAATCAGTGTGAGGCTCTGGCAGGTATAAATTTTTTTGAAGACTATTCCCCAAACCAACGCCGAGCAAATCCCCCCGACCAATTCCAAGCAGAGCATTTGAAAGCTGCCACCCAGGCCCATAGAAATGTTCAAATGGTTCAGTAAATGAAATAAATCTTATATATCTATAGGGCTCTAAATAGACTGCTATGGCTGCCAAGCTAACCATTAGTAAAATTAATAATGAAAATTGCAAAAATGAAATCCCTGCATAAAATAATACAATAATCACCAAAGCTCCAACCACTAAGGTTGATCCAAGATCAGGTTGAGACATAATTAATAATCCGAATAAAGCTAAAACAATCAAAGGCCTAAAAAACCCTAGCGAAGTATTGATCTCACCAAGCCTCCTGACACAATATCCAGAAATATATATCAACAAAGCTAGCTTACTTACTTCAGATGGTTGAATATTAATTGGACCTATCCTAATCCATCTTAAGCTTCCATTGACCTCCGTGCCCACTCCCGGAAAAAAAAGAGCAATAAGCAATAGCAAAGAACCAATTAGAATTATCCAATCTAATGTAAAAAATAAATTTGAAGGTATGCTTAAAGCAATACACATGGCAAAGATACCAATAATCAAAAAAATTACTTGTCTAAAAGCAAAATAAAAAGGTGTGCCATAAAGATCTTCGGACACATAGACGCTTGATGATGTGACCATTACCAAACCTATAAATAGAAGAGAAAAAAATGGAAGAACAATTAATATATTTTCTCTATCGATCATCTGAGTGCAATACTAATTTTATAAAATGATCTCCGCGTTCTTCGAAATTCTTATAATCTTGACCGCTTGGATGGCCAGGTGAAAAAAGTACATGAGTCCTGCAATTATATGTATCGTTAAAAATTTGATTCATTACTGATGCTAAGCCTTCATTACAAAATAAAATTTTTTTTGGGTGAGATACTTTTCTAGAAATTTCCTTTGCATGTTTACCAAAAATATACACTTTGGTTGGGCCATTAATTTTATAACTGTTATATTGCTCTTTATTAGGGTCTCCACAAAGAATCAATACATAGGGACTAGACATTGCATTTAGAGCAAATTTCAGCGCGCTTAGATTAGTTGCCTTTGAATCATTTATGAAAACTAGCTTATCCTTTGTTAGCACATGTTGACGTCTATGAGGTAATTCCTTTAATACAATATCTTGTACTTCATCTAGCTGCCTTCCAGAAATCATTGACCATAATTTTTTTGGGTCTGATTCTTCTGTTGATATTATTGATTCTTTGATTCTATTTTTTATCCTTACATACTCTTCAAAAGTTTCATGATGATCAATGTGGTCAGGTGCAATGTTTAAGAGAACTCCGAAATCTAACTTTACATCCTTAACCTTTTCTAATTGAAAGCTAGAGAGTTCAATGATTGAATGCGAGCAGTTGTTGATGTTATCTAAAACAGGGTTGCCAAAATTTCCAATCACTTGAGAGTCTTCTAGTAACTGATGCAGATGATAACAGCAACTGCTTTTTCCATTTGTGCCAGTGATTCCAATTTTGTAGGAATTATCCTCTTGAAAAAAAATATCTAAATCTGTTAAATAAGGTATGTTATTAAATTCTCCCTTTGTATAAATCTTTTTTAGATTAATTCCTGGGCTCAAATAAATCATTTCATAAGAACCTAGCTTGGCCTGATCAGGTAATTGATTATTAATATTTGGTCCTTTGAGATTTTGATCATAAATATCAAAGGCAATGTCATGCTTGGTTAAATATCTTGCAATAGATTGGCCCGTGATTCCATAACCAAAAATAAGAGATTTCATCAAAACTTATCTTAACTTCAATGTTGCTAAGGCAAATAAAACAAGCACGAAAGTAATAATCCAAAATCGAACAATTACTTTTGGCTCAGCCCAACCCTTTAATTCAAAATGATGATGAATTGGTGCCATTAAAAAAACTCTTTTGCCCCTCAACTTATATGAACCCACTTGAATAATTACGCTCAAAGTTTCCATTACAAAAACTCCTGCCATAATTGCAAAAATGATTTCATGTCTTACCAATACTGCGAGTGTGCCCAATACTCCTCCAAGCGTTAAAGATCCTAGATCTCCCATAAAAATCTGCGCAGGATATGTGTTGTACCAAAGAAAGCCTATCCCGGCTCCAATTAATGCTCCGCAAAAAACAATCAATTCTCCACTAAGGGGGTTAAATGGAATGAATAGGTAATTAGAAATAATTAAATTTCCAGATGCATATGCAATTAAACCAAGGCCGCCAGCAATTAACACAGAAGGAAGAATTGCTAGTCCATCTAGACCATCAGTAAGATTGACAGCATTGGATGAGCCTACAATTACAAAAATACTTATGAGTAGAAATATGATGGGTGAAATTGTAAATATGTATTCTTTATTGAAAGGCAAAATAAAAATCTGCTCATTTCCATCTGATGAAACTTGCAACATAAAAAGCATTGCTATCAAAGAAAAAATAGTTTGCAGAATAAGCTTATATTTTCCTTTTAAGCCTTTTGAATTTTTTTTCTTAATTTTTAACCAATCATCAAGAAAGCCTATAGCGCTGAAAGAAATAGTAATGAAAATTAAAATCCAAATATACGGATTTTGAAAATCTGACCATAGCAATGTAGAGATAATTAATGAGGAAATAATAATCAAACCTCCCATTGTTGGAGTTCCTGATTTTGTAAGATGAGATTTAGGTCCATCTCCCCTAATTGATTGTGAAAACTGAATGTGTGCTAAAAATCTAATTAAAATCGGTCCAAGGATAATGGATAGCATAAGCGCTGTAAGAGTTCCTCCAATTGTCCTAACAGTCAAATATCGCAGGACATCAAAGCCAGAGTCATATGTCATTAACCAAGTGCCTAAAATTTCAATCATCTTATTTCCATAAACCTAGAATTTCTTCCATTTTCATTGATCTTGAACCTTTGAGTAAAATATTCTCTTTTCCTACTATCTTATTTTTTAAAAAATCTACTAATTCGATTTTATTTTTAAAGAAATGCCCATTATTGCCAAATGCAGAGATGGAATATTGAATCAAATCTCCATATCCAATCAACAAATCTATCCCCTTCATTTTGGCATAGTCTCCCAAATCAATGTGTAGTTTTTTTCTATATCTACCCAGCTCTGCCATATCTCCAAGAACTGCAATTTTCACACCTTGCAGTTGACATAGCACGTCTATTGCAGCCTTCATAGAATCAGGATTCGCATTATAAGTATCATCAATGAGCCGTGACTGCCTTACCCAAGTTTTAAGGTTTAAGCGCTGTGGCGAGTTTGAAAGATCTCTCAATCCATTTACAAATTCCTTTATATTTAATCCAGCAGCATGAATCGCTGCAAATGAAGCAAGAATATTTAATATATTGTGCTTTCCTAAAAGCTTTGTTTTGACAAGAACTCTTTTGCTTAAATGAGTAGATTCAATAAAAAATGATAAGCCTTGTTTTGTCATCCTGATTTGACTTGGGAAATAAGACGCAGAGGGTTGATCGCCAAATGTATAAAAAACAATATCTCCTCTTATTTTTTTCCAGTAATTAAGATATTTACAATCTGGGACAATTGCTACACCATCTTTTTTTATATTACTAATTAATTCTGATTTTACCTTTAGCACTCCTTTGACTGAATTTAATCCATCTAAGTGTGAGTAACCGATATGAGTAATGATGCCGGTATGTGGCTTAATTATTTTAGATAGAAGGTCGATGTCTCCTGGCTTGGCTGCCCCCATCTCAAAAATAGCCGTGCTATTTCTTGAATCCAGCTCTAAAGCACAAAGGGGTAAACCAATTTCATTATTGTAGTTTTGAAAAGTTGCATAGCTATTTTTTATGCAATTATTCAAAATATTTTTTGTAGTAGTTTTACCATTGCTGCCCGTGATCCCAATAATATTTCCCTTGTATCTCGACATTGCGATCTTTGCAGCTTCAATAAGGCATTTTTCAGGACTTTTCACATGGATCATTTTTGATGATTGGCTGACTGAATCAAAGATTTTGTTCTCTTTTATAATTGCAAGAGATGCCCCTTTCTTTATCGCCGCTTCAGCATAAACACTGCCATTTTCATTAGATCCAGTTAACCCAAAAAAAACTGAATTTTTTGTAACTTTTCTAGAGTCAATCTGAAAATTTTTAATTGGCAAATCTGACTCAGCATCAATGTTCAAAGATGTTAAAAGATCTTTTGTATTTTTAATTAATTTCATTAGCTGATATTTTTAAAACACAATCTCTGTCATTGAATGGAACTTTGCTTCCCAGTATATCCATAAATGTCTCATGACCTTTGCCTAATATTACCAATATATTTTCCTTAGTTAAGCATTGAAGTGCTGCAGCTATAGCTTCCTGTCTATCCTCTATAATTTCTGTATCCATGTGGTTGTTTCCATTAATCGCGTCTGAAACAATTGAGGAGAAGGATTCATAACGATTGTTATCTGATGTAAAAAAAACTTTATTAGAAAAGTTTTGAGCCACCTGTAACATCTTTGATCTCTTAGATTTATCTCTATCTCCACCACATCCAAAAACTAAAATTATCTCAACATAATAATTGTTTAATTCAAATAAAATATTTTTCATGGATTGTGGATCATGAGCGAAGTCTATTAGCACCTTTCCTTGTTTGAGGCTTAATATTTCACCCCTTCCCTTGGGAAGTTTAATTGCTGTTTTGCTAGTTTTTTTTAGATCATTTGGTGAAACATGCTCAGAAATCAATGCAATGGCAGATATATAATTTTCAATGTTAAATTTAAGAAATAATAAAACGCTCATCTCCAAACTAAAATTTGGAAAATTTAAACTAATCTTTGAATGTCCTTCGGGGTTATATTGAATAAAATACTTAAATTCAGCAGAAAGATTTACAGCACTTAAAAGCCTTGATTTAGAAAGCTGTTTTTTTTGATCATCTGAAAGACTCGGGAGTATATCTTGCATTTGATCTATTAAAATTATTGTAGGATTTTTATTATTTAGATCGGTGATAGATAGTTTCGCATTAATGTAATTTGTTTCTGTTTTATGATAATCAAGGTGATCAGACTGAATATTTAGTAGCAAAGTCTGTGAAAATACTAAATTACTTAGTCTTTTTTGAGTTAATGCATGAGAAGAGATCTCAAGAAAAACATATGTTTTTTGTTGAAATTTGCAATCTTTTAAAATTTTAAATAATTCGAATATTCCTGGAGTGGTATTTCCCTTGGTTTCCACCAGATCATCATTCAAAATTGCCCCTAAAGTACCCACATAGACTGAGGGTCTTTGTAGTTCCCTCAAAATGTTATGTGCCATAAATGCTGTTGTGGTTTTGCCATTGGTACCAGTCACTCCAAAAAAGATAAAATCACTCTCAGATAGATTGTAAAAACTAAATAAGATTTTCGTGATCAGGTCCTCTAATTCATCAATGTAATAAATGGGTATATCTATTTCATGATGAATAATTTGATCGCTAATGACACAAGACGCCCCTTTTTTTACAGCATCTTTTACAAACTCTTTTCCATGCATTCCTGCACCTTGTCTGGCCACAAACAAAGAATTTATTTGAACATCTCTTGAATCATCTGTGATTGACGTAATAGTGCACTGGTCGAATACATCTGTTTTGATAAAGGGTTTGATAAGCGATAATTTATTCATTTAAATAATTTAAGACATCTTTAGAGATAGCCGCAAATAATGGTGCAGCCAAGCTACCACCAGAATAATTATTTAATCCAGGCTCATCTATTGTGACAAAAATTGTAAGTCTTTTAGATTTTAATGGCGCTATTCCTGCAAAGGATGCAATATATTTGCTTTGATCATATCCCCCTTTGGAACTTGCTTTATGTGATGTGCCAGTTTTTCCTGCAACTTCATAGTTTGATAATTTTGCCAAACCTCCTGTCCCATCTGATACAACTAATTTTAAGGACTCTAATAAATCATTAGCGGCATCTTCTCCTATGACTCGCTGCTTAAATACCTCAGCATCATCTTGAAAAATTTTAAAATCTTTTAGATAACCTTTATTGGCAAAAACTGAATATGCTTGAGCTAATTGTAAGGAAGATGCGGTCATGCTGTAACCAAAGCCTATACTTGCGATTTCATGATCAGAGATATTATTTCTAGAATTAATCACTCCATAAGCAACTCCAGGAAAAAATATATTTGGTGGTTTTGAAAGACCAAACCCTTTATAACCTGCAATTAATCCATCTATTCCAACTTGTAAAGCTAGCTTAGAAGCACCAACCTGACTTGATTTTGCTATAATTTCACCAACTGTGAGCATGTTATAATTTTTTGGATCTGACACCTTGGTGCCGCTTAAATTTATAAATCCTGGACTGGTATCAATTACATCATTAATAGAAAATATCCCCATATCAATCCCTTTTGCCACAGCCAATGGCTTGATGATTGAGCCTGGCTCAAATGCATCAACAAGAGCTCTATTTCTCTGAATAAGTCTTTGATTGTTATTAGGGTTATAAGATGGGTAGCTAGCTATGGCGAGAATTTCTCCGGAAATATTATCTAAAACTATGGCGCTTCCACCCTTTGCATTATTTGCTTTAACAAAACTTGAAAGATGTTTATAAGCATAAAATTGAATTCTGCTATCAATAGTTAATTTTTTATCAACGCCTTGAATTACTTCTTGGATTACTTGTGGTCTTTTGCTGGCATTTCTAAAAATTATTTCTTGTCCAGGGACTCCGGATAACTCAGAGTCTAGAATATTTTCTAGTCCCTCTAACCCAAAACCGTCTTTTCCAGCAAACCCAATCAAGGTCGATATTTGTTCACCTAATGGATAATATCGCCTCTGAAATGATTCAATCTCAACACCGGAGAGTTTTAAGCTATTAATTTTCTCATATTGAGAAAAATTTAAATCAGAGAAAATTAAAGTTTTTTTATTAAGGTTTTTAATGGTAGAAAAATCTTTTTTTAAAACTAAAATATCTTTCAACTTATTGAAATCTTCCTTTGAAAATTTCTTTAGCGCATATAAATCATATTGATTAATTGAGACTGCAAGTGGGAAATTATTTCTATCAAATATACTTCCACGAATAGAAGGTATTACCCTGGAAGTCTCCAGCATGCTCTCACCTCTAGATTTTAAGAAGTCACCTTCAATATATTGAAGGCTAATCATTCTAAAAACTATGATAGCGGCGCTTAAAGCTAAAAAAATATATATAAGATATGCCCGCCAGCTATAACCAAAGTTACTTTTCATAGTTTATATTTGTAACTTCAGTGATCTCTACCATCTGTAAAATATCTTTTGCATGACGCTCAACCTTGGCAGGAGAACTAAGGTGATAGTATTCAGTTTTTAAATGTAAATTTATTTCAGCTAATTTGTTATTTGCAACCTTAAGATAAGCATGATTTTCATACTCCTGAGTAAATTCCCATCTAATTTTGATAATCTCAAAACAGATACTTATTAGTATGAAAATATTTAAAAATAAAATATAAGTGAAAATATCTTTTTTCATAACTTTGAGAACACCCTCATTACTGCGCTTCTTGAGCGAGGATTGTTTTTGATTTCATGAACAGATGGTTTAATTTTCTTTCCTATGCACTTATATTTCTCTGTTACTGAAGTATTTATAGGGATATCTTTGGGCAATCTATCAACTTCAGGTTTAAAGAAATTTTTTACAATTCTGTCTTCTAACGAATGAAATGAAATAACGACAACAATACCTCCTGCCCTCAAAATACTATGAAGTTTTGAAAGTACTACCCTTAAATGATGAAGCTCCTGATTGACGTGAATTCTTATTGCTTGAAATGACTTTGTGGCTGGATGTATTTTACCAGTTCTCTTAAGAACGGTTTCAATCACTGTAGTAAGCTCAAATGTTGTTTTTAAAGGTTTCATGGTCCGAAACTTCACTATTGCATTAGCAATTTTTCTGGATGCTTTCTCATCACCATATTGGTATAAAACATCACTGATCTCACTTTCTGTCGCACTGTTTAACCAATCAGCGGCACTAAAACCAGTTGAGATATCCATTCGCATATCTAATGGGCCATTACTTTGAAAACTAAATCCTCTGTTAGGGTTATCTAAATGTGTTGAGCAGGTTCCAAGGTCCAATAAAATTCCTTCAAATTGAAATTCAGGAAACAATGAATCAATTTCAGAATAGTTTGAATGATATATGCTGAAACGAGGATCATTTATATTTTCTTTTCCAAATAAAACTGCTTCAGGATCTCTATCAACAGCATGAAGACTTCCTTCGGGAATCAATCTCTTAAGAATTTCTTGTGAGTGACTCCCCCTTCCAAAAGTAAGGTCTAAATATTTTCCTGACAAATCATGCAACAAGAAATCTAAGGATTCTTCCAGCAGAACTGGAACATGCAGCATAAATTTAGTCTACTTGCTTTCTCATGAAGGTTGGCACATCAAGGAAATCTATATCCTCTGCAGACGATGTGCCACCTGACTTAATCGTTTGGTTTATTTTGGCCGTATCTAATCCAACTGGATTAAGTTGAACTGTAGCTTTTCTTGAGTTATCAACTGCTAAAGTTGCCGTTTTTTGATTAACTCCTGTTGCTACAACGGTAACAAGCAACTCTTCTTCATCCATTGAGTCTTCTATCACAGTCCCATAAATAATCGTTGCATCATCGGCTGTGAAGTCTCGAATTACTGAATCAACCTCATCAAAATCTGCCATTGTTGGTGATTTTGCGGTGATATTTACTAAAATACCTCTAGCATCCTTTAATTCTATGTCTTCAAGAAGTTCTGAGCTTACAGCTTGACTCGCTGCATCGATACCTCTCTCATCGGCACTTGATTGGCCTGTACCCATCATGGCAATTCCCTTTTCTGACATAACTGTTTTTACATCAGCAAAGTCAACGTTTATATATCCTGGCTTCATGATGATATCTGAAATACCCTGAACAGCACCTTTTAAAATATCATCCGCTTTGGCAAATGCTTCTTCCATAGATGTTTTTCTGCCTAAAATATCCATCAATTTTTGATTAGGTATGGTGATTAGACTATCAACTTCCTCAACAAGTTCTGCGATGCCTTGCTCAGCTGCAGCTTTCCTTTTATGCCCTTCGAAATTAAATGGTTTTGTTACGACTGCAACTGTTAATGCTCCAAGCTCCTTGGCAATTTCAGCAATTACTGGAGCAGCTCCTGTTCCAGTTCCTCCTCCCATTCCCGCAGTGATGAATATCATATCGGCACCAGCTAATAACTCCTCAATTGCAGCTCTATCTCTTTCTGCCGCTGCTCTTCCTACTCTAGGATCAGCGCCAGCTCCCAAACCCCTGGTAACATTGTCGCCAAGCTTTAGAATAGTTGATCCCTTGGCCCGATCCAATGCCTGAGAGTCAGTATTTGCACAAATAAATTCTGCTCCCTGAATTTCATGGTTAATCATATGAATTACTGCGTTTCCACCTGCACCACCCACGCCGATAACTTTGATCTTGGCTAGCCCTGCATTTTCTTCAATTATTTCCCAATTCATTTTTTACCCCTTATTAAAAAGATATAGTTTTTAAACTTTCTGGTAATACCACTTCCAAAATTTCAGTAGATAAAGTGCCACCTGTTTGCCTCATTTCCCAGTTTTTATCATTCCAAACTTCAAATTTATTTCCCATTCCAATTAGAGATACTTTTTCCAATGTTTTAATTTCTGCATAGCTACGAAGCTCTGAAGGAAGCAGAATTAACATTCTGCCATTAGGATCAAATGAGCTTACGCTAGCATTACCTAAAATCGTCCACTGTAAGTTTCTTACAATAGGATCCAGACCCTGTAATGATTGTAGTTCGTTAGATATAGTTTTCCAGATTGAGCCTGGATAGATTTTTAATGATGGATATTGAGGATCTCTTGTTACAACAATGCTTTCTTCGTTTTGTGACAGAAGTTGATCCCGATATTTTGCTGGGATAGCGAATCTTCCCTTTGCATCTACCGAAATTGTTGTAAAACCAAACATAAAGTGTTAAATAAATTAATATCTACACACTTTATACTACAATTTTCACACTTTTACACACTTTTTTTTAAAAAAATTAAGTGAGTTGATCTATAAGCCGGATTCTGTTTTCGATGACCATCTATCTAGGCAATATGTCACCATACTGCTCAAGCAACCTACCCGAATCCTAAGCGAGTAACCTAAACGGATTCCTATTTGGTTTTGCTTCAAAGCGGGGTTTACACTGCCATATTTGTTACCAAATACGCGGTGGGCTCTTACCCCACCATTTCACCCTTACCAATTTCTTGGCGGTATAATTTCTGTTGCACTTGCCGTGGGCTCACGCCCCCCAGGAATTACCTGGCACTCTACTCTATGAAGTCCGGACTTTCCTCTAGCAAATTGCTAGCAGTCATCCGATCAACTCAAATCTATTTTAATCTCTTTTACTAATGTTTAGAAATACTTAGTAGAAATTTATAAACTTCTTGCTTTGATGAAGAAGTAATTTTGGCTATAAGTTTTGAAGCCTGCGTTGGCGACAAGTACTCAAGAAAATGCTGGCAAAAACTTTCATCCAAATCAAATAACTCACCATCAGCTGAATCTGGATGAACAAGAACAACAAACTCTCCTAATAATGGAATCTCATTACTGTTTAAAAGGCCTTGTATCTCTTGTATGGTCCCTCTATAGATTGATTCGTATTCCTTGGTCATTTCTCTGCAAATTGCAATCTGAGTATTAGGATTAAGGACCTCAAAAAAAATTGAAATAGTTTTATCAATTCTTTTGGCGGATTCAAAAAAAATATTAGTTAAATTTGAGTTTTTTAACTTCAATGCGATTTGTCTTTTTGCTTCATATTGTTTAGGTAAAAAGCCATTAAAAGTAAATTTATCAGAAGGTAAACCTGAGAGAATTACTGCATTTATTAGCGCAGAAGGCCCGGGTAGTACTGTAAAAGAGAGATTCTCTTTAATACACTTTTGAATTAATGGATATCCCGGATCAGATATAAGTGGTGCCCCAGCATCAGATAATATAGCAATAGAACTGCCTTCATGCAGTAATTTAATAATTGCTTCGCATACCTCTTTTTCATTGTGCTCATGAAAAGGTTGGGTTTTCTTTTGAATGTCAAAATGTTTAAGTAGTTTGGCGGCAACTCTAGTATCTTCAGCAAAAATATTCTTCACTTCCTTTAAAGTATTAATTGACCTCAAGGAAAAATCATTTAAATTACCAATCGGGGTACAAAT
>JADHNV010000014.1 GCA_016779285.1 SAR86 cluster bacterium | reverse complement strand
TGAAATTTATTATGAGCAAGCTGGCAACCCAAACGGAAAACCTGCTGTCTTTTTACATGGCGGCCCAGGTGGAGGAGGCAGCGAGGCTGTTAGGAGGTTCTTCAATCCTGAGGCCTATAGAATCATTGTATTTGACCAAAGGGGATGCGGCAGAAGCAAACCTCATGCTTGTTTAACAAATAACACTACCTGGGATTTAGTGGAGGATATTGAATCCTTAAAACAAAAATTAGGTATAAATAAATGGTTAGTTTTCGGGGGTTCTTGGGGAAGCACTCTAGCGCTTGCTTATGCTCAAACCCATCCAGATTCAGTTAGTGAGATGGTACTACGTGGAATTTTTATGCTGAGAAAAAAAGAGCTTGATTGGTTTTATCAAGATGGAGCTAGTCGTATTTTTCCAGAGTCATGGAAAAATTTTATCAATCAAATTGATGACTCTAAAAGAGATAATTTAATGCAGGCCTATCATGAAATTTTTATAGGTGCAGATCAAGAAAAAAGTCTTAGTGCGGCTATTGCATGGTCAAAATGGGAAGCTGCTTGCAGTAGCATAGATTACTCTCCTGAAAGAGTTGAAGAATTCTCAAATCCTAAATTTGCATTGGCTTTTGCTCTTATTGAAAATCATTATTTTATGAATGCAGGTTTTTTAAATCATGAAAATCAATTGTTAGATGGAGTAGATAAAATTAGGTCAATTCCTACGATTATTGTGCAGGGAAGATATGATGTTGTTTGTCCAGCTGGGACAGCCTATGAACTTTCAGAGCGATGGCCAGAGGCTTCTTTGGTTATTGCGCCCTTTTCTGGTCATTCAGCCTTTGAACCAGAGATCACTCATGAACTTATTGTAGCCACCGATAAATTTAGCGGTGTGAATAGGTAAATGCGTTCATATGTTTTGCATTTAGAGTGCTCGAAGACAGGAAAAATTTATCCAGCAGATCAGATTCATAATCTTTCGGATGATGGAATGCCCTTGTTGGTTAGGTATGATCTTAAAAAAATTAAGCAAGAACTATCTAAAGATAGCTGGTGCATAGAATCCGCACCAGGTTTTTGGCGCTATCAAGCGCTGCTTCCTGTCTCAAAGGCTGCTTCGAAAATTTCTTTGGGGGAGGTAGTAACCCCTTTGATTCCTCTTAAAGAAAGCATAAATATGTTGGGAGGAAAACCTGGAAATATTATTGTGAAAGATGAGGGCAGACTTCCAACTGGCTCTTTTAAAGCTAGGGGTTTAGCCCTTGCTGTCTCTATGGCACATCAATTTGGGCTAAATCATCTGGCGATACCTACCAATGGAAATGCTGGAGCTGCATTAGCAGCTTATGCAAGACAAGCAAATATCAAAGCAACGGTTTTTTGCCCCGACGATACACCCTTAGTAAATGTACAAGAAATTCAGCTTCAGGGTGCAGATACATATCTTGTTAATGGACTAATCAATGATTGTGGAAAAATAGTGCTTGATGGAAGAGAGAAAGCAGGTTGGTTTGATGTCTCTACACTCAAAGAGCCATATAGAATTGAAGGTAAAAAAACTATGGGCTTTGAGCTTGCAGAACAAATGGACTGGACTTTACCAGATGCAATCTTTTATCCCACGGGAGGTGGCACAGGACTCATAGGAATGTGGAAAGCATTTGCGGAACTAAAAGAGCTTGGGTGGCTTACAGGCAATCTACCAAAAATGATTGCCATTCAGTCGACAGGATGTGCGCCAATTGTTGATGCCTTTAATAAGGGTATAGACCATGCTCCTTTATGGGAAAATGCACAGACCATTGCCTCAGGTATAAGGGTCCCAGCGGCCATTGGTGATTTTTTGATACTTGATGCTATTCGCCAATCAAATGGCTGCGCTCTTGCTGTTGAAGATGAGCATATTATCAATACTAGAGATATGGTCGCTAAAAAAGATGGATTATTACTCTGCCCTGAGGGCGCTGCAACTGCCGCTGGATATCAAATAGCTCTTGAAAAAAAAATAATTAAAGAAGATGAAAAAGTAGTCCTTTTTAATTGTGCTTCTGGATTAAAGTACCCTATGCCTGATTCAAATCAAACCATCGACAAGAACTCTTCAATTAAATATAGTCAGTTTACTTGAAGCATTTCTTCTAACTGTTCTAGGTTAAATGTATTTGCATTTCATCATGAGCATCATAATCATGAATTCTCTTCAAATCATTTCCTGGAATATTTGTATGCTTGATAATGGCGTTCCTCGCAGCAACTAAGATTGGATTTTTTAAATGGTAAACTTTGCCCTGCATCATTGAGAGTTGCTGAATTTTTTTAGTGCGCTTGCTGCGTACATAATCATAATCTGTTTGAGCATTTGCTAAGTTAGTCATATGCTCTTTGCAAGCCATAGCAAATGAATATGAATCTTCAATTGCCATGCAGGCACCTTGTCCCAAGAATGGAACCATAGGATGAGCTGCATCGCCAAGCAAAGTTATATTTTTTGTAATCATAGATTTTAATGGAGGCCTAACATAAATTCCCCATTTATAGATTTGTGCAGAGTCTTCAAGTACTGGAAATATTTTTGGGTCATAAGCAGAAAAATCATCTAATAAATCTGAAATAGAGCCCTCTTCTTTCCATGATTCTTTAAATTGATAATCTTCTTTTTTAACTGCAACAAAACTAACATCTCCATCTTTATTGATTGGATAACTAACTATATGGCTATCAGGACCAAGAGCAAAATGAATTTTCTGAAGATTAGATTTGCCTATACCTCTCCAGGCACTATAGCCACTATATTTAGGATCTTGATTGGCAGCAAAAAAAGCATCTCGAATTGATGATCTTATGCCATCACATGCAGCCAAGTGCTTAAGGGCGTATTTATTTTGATTCGTAAATGTGACTTCGGATTTAACTACATCAAAGCTTTCAAGATCATGATGATGGCAAATTTCTCCGCCTAATTTTATGTATCTGGAATACAACAGGGACATTAATGTTTGTCGACGTGTTGTTAAGACCTCTGGTGTTTGGAATGAAGATATTTCTTTTTGCGGACCCTGAATTGAAGCTTCAGAATGAATGAATGATTGGTTCTTTAGGTCAGCATAAATATCCAGTCTATCTAACAAACATAATGCGTTGAAAGAAAGGCTAATTGCAGCACCATGAGAAGTTTCTTCTGACATCTTTTCAAAAATTATCGCTGGTATGCCTTGTTTTAAAAGTGCGCATCCAAGGGTTAGGCCAGCGATCCCTCCCCCTATAATTCCAATGTGCTTTCTATAATCGCTCATTTAATGATTTTCCATGACTAAAAGCATGCTCTAAGTTGTATAGTGCTTTATAGATATTACTATTAAATCACTTGAGGAGATAATATGAGTACAAATAAACAAATCACTTCTACTGTAACTGATGCTGGAACGCTTGAAATAGGCATTGCTGAGTCTGAGCGCCCAATTCCAGGTGATGATGAGGTGCTAATTCGGGTAGAAGCGACTCCCATTAACCCATCTGATTTAGGCTTATTGATTGGACCAGGTGATATCAATACACTCAGAGTTGAAGACTCAAAAATCATAATGGATGTTCCAGGGGCAATCATGGGCGCCATGAAACCAAGACTTAATAAACCCATGCCAGTGGGTAACGAAGGCTCCGGAATTGTTATTGAGGCTGGAGCAAATGCACAAGAATTAATAGGTAAAGTCGTGAGCGTGGTTGGGGGTGGAATGTATTCTCAATATAGATGTCTACCTGCAGCAAGCTGCATGGTCATGAATGAAGGAACTGCACCTCGAGATTGTGCATCAAGCTTTGTTAACCCTCTCACTGCTCTTGCTATGGTTGAAACCATGAAAATGGAAGGACACTCAGCGCTTGTCCACACAGCTGCAGCCTCTAATTTGGGTCAAATGCTCGTAAAAATATGCGTAGATGATGGGGTTCAGCTCGTAAATATTGTTCGAAAGCAAGAACATGTTGATCTGTTGAAATCTATTGGAGCAAAGTTTGTTTGTAACTCATCTGATGATGACTTTATGGAGCAATTGACCTCAGCCATCACAGAAACAAAAGCAACTCTTGCCTTTGATGCAACAGGTGGTGGAGAGTTAGCTGGAAAAATTCTTACCTGCATGGAAGTTGCAGCGAGAAAAAATTCGACAGAATATAGCCCATATGGTTCCACAGATCATAAACAAGTTTATATATATGGGGCACTCAATCAGTCAGGGATTACGCTGCCAAATAATAGAAGCTTTGGAATGTATTGGGGGATTGGTGGATTTTTACTAACGCCGTTTCTAGGTAAAGTTGGCTTTGAAAAAGTTGGCGAGCTTCAGGCTCGAGTTGCAGACGAAATCAAAACTACTTTTAAAAGCAAATATACCCAAGAAGTTTCTCTTGAAGAAGCTCTAACTCTTGAATCCTTGATGATCTATGCAAAACAAGCTACCGGAGAAAAATTCTTAATCAACCCCAATGGCTAAGCTGTAACTATAAAACAATAAATAATTTGGGCATAATTCTATACAGTAACTTTTTAGAGGAGAAAGTATGAATAAATTAAAATTATTTTTTGCCATATCTATTTTTTTTAATGTGGCAACCATGGCAGAAGGCGCTTTTACAACAGTAATGGTTTCTGCAAAAGATACCAGTAAATATATAGAAGCAGTTAAATCTAATCCTTCGCTTTATGAGGCGATTGGAGCTGATGCTGCAGGATACTGTGAAACCATTTCAGGTCGAGATTATCCAGGCCAATTGATGATGTGGAGTGCTTTTTCAGATGTAACCAGTGCGATTAAAGGTGCCAGTAAGTATGATCCAAGCAAAGCCTCTAGACAAATGGCAAATTTGAGAGAGTTTAAGTATGGAGCAACTTGGGCACCCTTAAAGCCATTTCCTAGATTGGATCCAGGATATGAGCGAGCAATGCGCCTCAAAATTTCACCAGCTAACATGCCTGCATTTATTGAGGGCATAACGAAACTTGAAAAAGAAATTCAGGATGCTGGTCATGATACATTTATGAATGGTTTATTTGTGGCGTTGGGTGGTGGTACCTATGAGGCAAATACAGTTTACCTAAAATCCATAACTTCAAATGTTGAGACTCATGGCGCAGTAATAGATGATTATTTCTCAGGTGCGGCTTGGGGAGCAACATACAGAGAAGTAACGGCGCTAATTGATGAGGTTGTAAATGATCAGTTTGAAATTTGTGAGCAATTCTACACTGCAAGCTGAAACAAATTCCAATCATTTCATTAAAAAAGGGGCTTAACCGCCCCTTTTTTAATTATAGAAAACCTTTCTAGACTAATGCTAGCGCCATCAGCACCAAACAAACAATTGAGCCAAGCCATAACAGCGTTCTCACTCTTGCAAAACCAGCAATGTATGTGACAACATGCCCAACTCTAAATGCAAGCCACCAACATGCAAGTCCTGTTACATCGACAGACAGTTGCATTGATAAAAGGGCTAATGCTAAAAATATTGGCAAAGTTTCTTGAAGATTTGTGTTTGCTCTAATGGCTCTGCCGGCCATGATAGTTAACTCATGTGGCATAGGCTCATCTCTATTTGATCCGAGCCAAGGAAAGTTTTTTAAATTAAAAGATGCTGGAATAAGCCACGTTTGAAGCAAAGCAAGCAATAAAGCGGCAATAATATAAATCGTCATAGAATTCTCCCCAAAGTTATTAAAATTAGAGTTTAAATGATTGTGATAGTTCCCTCAAAATAAATTACGCTGCTTCCAGAAATTAAAACTCTGTCGCCATCAAGCCTGCACTTTAATTCACCACCCCTTTCAGATAATTGGCGCGCTTGAAACTCATCTTTGTTTAATTGCTCAGCCCAATAAGAGGTTAGCATGGTATGTGCTGATCCAGTGACTGGATCTTCTTCAATGCCGGCTTCAGGGTAAAAACACCTAGAAACAAAGTCCACCTCATCACCGGGAGCTGAAATCACAAGCCCTCTTGCATCAATATTTTTCAGAAGGGAAAAATTGGGTTGGATATCCTCAATTTGTTTTTGATTTACAAACACTGCCAGATAATCATCTTTGCCTCTTAGAATTTTTGATGGCTTAATTCCTAAAATCTCTAAAAATAGAGAGTTGGTTTTCATCACAATGGGCGGATCAACAGGAAAATCAAGGCGCAACCCATCATCACATCTTTTCACCTTTAAAACGCCGCTTTTAGAGTCAAAGCTAATTTCTTCTTCAGCCAGATTGGGATAATAATCAAAGAGTATGCGTGCGCTAGCTAAGGTAGCGTGACCACAAAGATTAACCTCCATAGACGGGGTAAACCACCGTATTGAAATTGGATTTGTGTTGATGTCTACAAAAGCAGTTTCTGACAAATTGTTTTCTGCAGCTATTGATTGCATAACTTTATCATCTAGGGATGACTCTAGGATAACTACTGCAGCAGGATTGCCCGAAAATAATTTACTGGCAAAAGCATCAACTTGAAACATTTTTAATTTCATGACGAAGTTACTCTCGTGTGAAATAAAAGACTGATATCAAAAGACTTAAAATTTACCCCTCGTAAACCTCATGCGTATTGAATAAACTCTAATCAAAGCTACGAGGGTAAGAATAGTTTGAGTGAAGATAGAAATTGCTAGCGTGTTAGTCCAGCTCCAGTTATCTATCGTTAACCAAAGCAAAAAAGTTTGAAGAGGGAAATTGATGACTAATCCCATCATCACCACAATCACACTTTCTCTAAAGGCTGTTTTTTCAGTTTTATTCATCGTCCTCTCTCTATCAACATTTATAAAAAATCATATCCTATCTTTTTCATAATTGATCGAGATAAATATAAATTTATAAAATTTTTTTCTGTCTTTGTTAGCTCAGGGATAGTCAGAGATGAGTCAATACTTTTATCTTCTTCAATACCCCTCCCATTTATATAACTAGATAATTCAATAAACTCTGCTGAATTTTGACCTATTGCTCTGGCTATTGATGAATGGATATTTGCCTGATCTAATCTAAAATCCTCTATGCGAATATTCAAGCTGTGTTTGACTTCTTTTGACATTCTTAAATAACTTTCATTTTTTTGATTCCACAAACAAATTACATTTTCATAATCTTCTATAGAAAATTTTAAAAATTCTTCAAAAGGCCTATCATTGATTTTGAGATAGTGATGATAATAAGGCTCTCGATACATGGAGATGAGCCAAGAATAGGGATTCCGAAAAAGAAAAATAAACAAAGTATTGGAAGTATCAAATTTGGACCACTCAGATTTTTGGGGAGCAAGTCTATGCTTCCAGCCTAAAAAATCGTAATACTTAGCTCTTAGATCAAAATTTTCTCTAATAAAAAGACTCAGGGCATTCGTACCAGTATGACGCTCGCCAAAAATTTTGATTGAATCAATCTTCAAATGTTACTGCCGTTCCATACGCTATAACTTCTGAGGCTGCAGCTGCTATGGTTGAAGTTTCATATCTAAAATTAATAACAGCGTCCGCGCCCATCTCTTCAGCATTTGCAACCATCCGCGCCATGGCTTCTTGCCTTGCTTGTGTTAGGAGGATGGAATAACTCTTTAATTCACCTCCAACTATATTTTTTAATGTCGCTAAAATATCAGTTCCTAAGTGTCGAGCTCGAACAGTGCTACCCATAACTATTCCGAGGTAAGAATCAACTTGCTTTCCCTCTATCGATGGTGTGCTTGTTACTAGCATGGTTTACTCCAAAAATTTGATATGATTAAGCTAAGCCTATGGATAATATAAAACAAGAGTTGATTGAAACAAAATTTGCCATAGGAGCGGTGGTGAAGCATCGCTTCCTTGATTTTCGTGGAGTTATATTTGACGTGGATCCAGAATTTAACAACACAGAGGAATGGTATCAATCAATTCCCGCTTCAATCCGGCCAAGAAAAAATCAGCCCTTTTATCATCTCTTTGCTGAAAATGGTCATATCTTTTATGTTGCCTATGTATCCGAGCAGAACTTGCTTGATGATGTCTCAGAAGAATTGCCAAAACATCCTGAAATTAAGAATTTATTTTCTCATTTTGAAGATGGGAGATTTATACCTATCACAAGAGCCGTCAACTAATCTATTCCTCAAAAGCTAATTGCAGAGAGATTGTAAAAACTTCCATTGCCTCTTTTAAATCTTCCAAACCTAAAAAAGTTGGGGCCAATCTAATATTGGAGTTGGCTGGATCATGAAAATGTGGGTAAGTGGACCCAGCAGGAGTTATCATAACCCCGGCCTCTTCGCAAAGCGCAATCACCCTTTTCGCAATGGGTTTATTGGTGTTATATGAAATAAAATATCCACCGGTTGGTTTTTTATAACTGCCAATCTTTGAATCCAAAGAATCCAATGCACTAAATGCAACTTCAAATTTTGGTTTAACTAACTCTGCATGCTTACTCATATGTTTTAAAACATCAGCTTTATTTTGAAGAAATTCAAGATGACGCATCTGATTCACCTTGTCTGAGCAAACAATCATAGAGGCTCTTTGTCTCACCAATAGATCAAAAAGCTTTGTGCCCGCAGCCGCAAATGATAGCCCGCCTCCGCCAAATGTGACCTTTGAAAAAGAAGAAAAGATTGCTGTTTGATCTAAAACATCAGATTTTTTAGCTAGCTCCCATGAAGAGGTTTGATCGATAGTGGGTGCAAAATCATGCAATAAATAAGCATGATCTAGGATAAATAGAAATTCTCTCGAATAAGCCTTTCCAGCCTTCATCAGCTCTTTCATATTGTCGTCTGTATAAATGTCACCGGTTGGATTAGAGTGCCGGGGAACACATATAATTCCTTTGATGTTCTCATGCGCTTCAAGCAATTTTTTAAATGCCTCAATGTCAATTCCAGATCCAGTCAATGGAACTGGCAACATCTCAATGCCAAAATCATCCAACAACCTAAAATGCCTATCAAAGCCAGGAACGGGACAAATAAATTTCAAATTTTTTTGCTCTCTCCATGGAGCTTCTAAACCAAAAAGATAGTTTGCAAGAACAAGCTGATAAATGAGAAGCAGACTCGATTGCTCTCCAACCAAAGTATTATCCACGGGCGCTGATAGCAGTTCAGCTCCAAGACTTCTTGCCTCAGGAATGCCCAAGGGATCGCCATAATTTCGGACGTCCACCCCGCTTGGGCTTTTAGCTGGGACTGTCATGCTCAATAGATCATTTGAAAGATCAAGTTGATCAGAACCTGGTTTGCCCCGAGTTAAATCAATCTTAAAATTTTTAGATTTTAAAGTGGCGAATTTAGATTCTAGAGATTCATCCATAGTATCATTGAGTGTATGAGTAAATATATTTTATAGGATAAATATATAAGTGGAATATATATGGATTTTTTTGATAATTATAATCCTGTTATTGGGGTTCTTGATCTATCTTAATATTACGAATGGTTCAAAAAACTCAGACTCAAAAGAATCTCTGAGAGATCTAGATAAGGCTGTGGAGAGACAAGAGGCCACATTGTTTGGTCTAACAAAAGACATTCAATCATTTCAAGACCCCCTGAATAAACTTAACAGATACTTATCAGGAGGAACCTTAGCGGGGAAATTTGGCGAATGGTCGCTTGAAGCAATTATTAAAGATATCTTTCATTCCAATCAATTCATAGCAAATGCAGAAGTTATACCAGGATCAGGTAAAAGGGTTGAGTTTGCAATTAAACTGCCTGAAGGTTTGTTATTGCCCATAGATGCAAAATTCCCTTCAGGCCTTTTTGATAATTACCTTATGGCAGTAGATTCAAAGGATCAGCAATTGGTCAAAAAATCAAAGGATGATATCAAACGACATGTGCTCAATGATGCGAGAGACATTAATGCCAAGTACATGCAATCTGGCATCACCATTGAGCTTGGGGTCATGTACATTCCCAGTGAATCTCTTATGCAGTTGATAGATTCAATTGCCAACCTGAGGGAAGAGATTTTTCGGGATCATAGGGTGCTGATCATGGGACCTAACTCTCTTGCAGCTTATTTGATCAGTGTACATATGGGCTTTAGAACACTGGCTTTAAATGAAAGAGCTAGTGAAATTATGCAAGAATTTGGAAAGCTAAAAAAAGAATTTTTAAACTTTTCCAGCTCTACAGAAGATCTGCAAAAACGGGCCGATGCTATGCTCAAGGCTGTTAATGAGCATGCTACTCGAGAAAGACAAATGGAAAAAGCAATTAAAAATATGGATCAACTTGATTCCTAATTAATAGTAAAAGCGTCTCCACATATTCAGTCCAAACAACATAGCTAAAAACCATAGGATAACTTCTGGAATATTAGGATTGCTGTTATATCCAAAAAAGCCTTTTAAAAATAAACCTATTGATCCCTTATCATGCAAAGGATGATAGATCGTGTTACTCGTCTCTAAAGAGTTAGTTGGCTCTAGGATATCCCATACACGATAAATTTCAGATTTTTCTATCTGCCCAGATTTTACTAAATACTCTTCTGCTTCATGAGTGCCATATGCAATCATCCCGGCGGAAAGGAAGACAAGTAATAGAGTTGTATACTTAAAGACACTGCGTAAATCAATTTTTCTTCCTTGGGTAACAATTAAGTAACCAATAAAAATGGCAAGAACTGCGCCTATAATAAATCCTAGATATGAAAAAGTGCCGGTAATTGAGAAGCTAGAAATTAAAAAAATAGCTGTCTCAAAACCTTCACGTAAAATCGCAAAAAAGACTACAAAAAATATGCCCCATGAAGATAGTTCCATCGCATTTAAAGCTTGGCCCTCTAAAACTTTTTTATCACTCACATTTTTAGATAACCAAAAAATTACATACCAAATGAGAAAGGCTGTTAAATATAAAAAGATGGCTTCGAACAGAGCTTGGGTAGAGTCATTCCCAAGAGTATTTTTAGCCTTTATGACCATAAAACCAACTGCGATACTAGCTAAAATAGAAGCAAAAACACCATACCAAAGCTTGGCAAAATGAGCTGTTTGATTAGTCTTTTCAATAATCAAATATATGATTCCAACAACCAAAGACGCTTCTAACACCTCTCTAAAAACAATTATAAATTCGGCCATTTTCTTTCTAGTTATGTAGTTTAATGAGCATAATTCTCGCCTAGGTTAACACAAAGAGGTTAATGGTTGAATTAAATATGGGTTCTTTAAATGTTGCTATAATCTGCTTACTTGAGAACTCTGAATTACAAAAAAATGAATAAGACCGCTCTCCACAATGCTCACATCAATTTAGGTGCAAAAATGGTCAACTTTTCTGACTGGGAAATGCCCATTAGTTACACCTCCCTTATTGAAGAGCATCATGCGGTCAGAAATGGAGCTGGAATTTTTGATGTGTCACACATGTCAGTGTTTGATTTTAATGGTGGTGATCAAGTTGCTTTCTTCGAAAGAATTTTTGCAAATGATATTAAGAAAATATCTAATGATAACAAGGCCATTTATGGCGCCCTGCTGAATGAAAAAGGTGGGATTTTAGATGATCTTATTATTTATCATGCCGGAGATAAATTTAGGCTAGTTTCAAATTGTTCTACGCGAGAGCAAAATCGACAATGGTATGAAAAGCATGCTGTGGAATTTGGTGTAGAGGTTGTCGAAAGATCTGATATGGGAATCTTAGCCATTCAAGGTCCAGATGCTTTCAATAAAATCCTATCAATTAAAGAAATGAACCCGCAAGTAAAAAATCTTCCATCATTTGGGTGTATGTTTGATGGAGATAAACTTTATGCAAGAACCGGATACACAGGTGAGGACGGGCTTGAGCTGATTGTTCCATCCAGGGATATTAGCCAACTGTGGGATCAAGCTTTGAGCCTGGGTTGTGTACCTATTGGCTTAGGAGCTCGAGATACACTAAGACTTGAGGCTGGTCTCAATCTATATGGCAATGATATGACCATTGATAATCATCCCTATGAATCCAACTTAGGTTGGACCATTGATATGACTGATCAAAATCGTCAATTCATTGGCAAAGAGGCTCTTCTGTCAATCGATCAAACCAAATCACAAAAAATAGTTGGAATTATCCTTCGGGATAAAGGAGTCCTAAGAGCTGGCTATGAGATTAATCATGATAGAGGGAAAGGATTGGTTTTGAGTGGCTCATATTCACCAACACTCCAATCCAGTATTGGTCTTGCAAGAGTGGATCAAGGTTATCCTAAGCATGGCAAGGTTATGATAAGAAATAAGGTATTAAATATTGATTTTGTATCGCCTAGATTCCTTGAACGAGGTAAAATCTCTAAATGAATGATGTGCCTGCAGATCTAAAATTTCTTTCCTCTCATGAATGGGCTAGAGTAGAATCAGATGGAACCATTACCATTGGCATTAGTGATCATGCGCAAGATCTTTTAGGAGATATCGTTTTTGTTGAATTGCCAGAAGTTGGTCAATTAGTTGATGCTGAAAGTGATGCTGCTATTGTTGAATCTGTGAAAGCTGCTTCAGATGTATATTCGCCTCTTTCAGGCGAGGTTATAGAGGTAAATTCGTTACTTGAAGATCAACCTGAGATAATAAACTCTTCTCCCTATGAGGATGGTTGGTTTTATAAATTAAATCCCTCAGATATGGGCGAGTTTGATAATTTGCTTTCTCCTGAAGATTATATTGACGTCTGCGAAGACTAGTTTTTTCTCAAAACTTTGTAGGCTGGGTTTGTCACTCATTATTTAGATAATAATTATGGAAAATTATAACAACTTTGCCGTCAGACATATTGGCTTGAGCCAAGCAGATATTGAGAGCCTGCTTGATCAACTTGGCTACAAGGACTTAGAGGAGTTTTCAAGATCTGTGCTGCCTGAAAATATCTTTCTTGAACAAGAGCTTGATTTAAATGATGCAATGTCTGAAGAAAATGCTCTAAAAGCGATCAAAGAAATATCAAAGACAAATTCTGTTTATCGATCATTCATTGGACAAGGTTACTATGGAACAGTTACGCCTAAAGTCATTTTAAGAAATGTTTTTGAAAATCCAGGATGGTATACCTCGTATACTCCCTATCAAGCAGAAATCTCGCAAGGCAGATTGGAGGCCTTGATTAATTTCCAAACCATGGTTGGAGATCTCACAGGCTTTGAAATAGCCAATGCATCTCTACTTGATGAGGCCACTGCAGCAGCAGAATCGATGACCCTTGCACACAGAGTTGGCAAGTCTAAGTCCCAAAAATTTTTTATAGATCAAAACTGTTTTCCTCAAACAATCTCAGTGGTTTCCGCCAGAGCCAAACCGATTGGGATAGAAATAGTAGTTGATGATCCAAAAAAATTGAATGATCTGACAGAAGATATGTATTTTGGAGCTTTGCTCCAGTATCCAGGAAATGATGGCGCGATTGTAGATTTCTCTCAAGAGATCAAAAGTGTTCATGAAAACAACGGACTTGTGATCATGGCAACAGACTTACTGGCACTGACCTTGCTCAAAAGTCCTGGTGAGATAGGGGCTGATATTGCAATAGGAAGCTCGCAAAGATTTGGAGTTCCTCTAGGATTTGGTGGACCACATGCTGCATTTATGGCCACAAGAGAGCAATATAAAAGATCCTTACCGGGAAGATTGATCGGAGCATCAATTGATGCAGATGGAAGAACGGCTTATAGATTGGCTTTGCAAACTCGAGAACAGCACATAAGGCGTGAGAAAGCGACAAGCAATATTTGCACTGCTCAGGCACTACTAGCTATCATGGCAGGATTTTATGCTGCATACCATGGCCCAGAAGGGCTAAAAAAAATTGCCCAGTCTGTAAACTCAAAAGCAATTGCCCTAGCTAAAGAAGTGAATCAACTTGGATATAAACTGAGGTGCTCTCATTTTTTTGATACGGTAACCATTCAGACTGAAACTCAAACCAAAGAAATCTTCTTGTCAGCTCAAAAACAGCTGATGAATATTAGAATGTTGGATGAAAATCACATCAGCATTTCACTGGATGAAACAACATCTGACTTAGAAGTTCAAAGTATTGTAAACCTCTTTAAGGGCATCACAAAAAAAGCGGAGGCTGCTTCAGGCTATGATCTGCCTAAAAATATTCTAAGATCAACTGAATATCTTACTCATCCAGTATTTCACCTGTATCGCACTGAAACAGAGATGCTAAGGTACATTAGAAAGCTATGCGATAAGGACATTGCATTGGATAGAGCCATGATTCCTCTGGGTTCATGCACCATGAAATTAAATGCTACATCTGAAATGATCCCAGTTGGTTGGGAAGAATTCTCAAACATTCACCCCTATGCACCTCAAGATCAAGTCTCGGGATATAAAACTTTAATTGAAGATCTGGAAGCAAAGCTCTCTGAGATTACGGGTTACGCTGCTGTGTCTTTACAACCTAATGCAGGATCTCAAGGAGAATATGCTGGCTTATTAGCAATAGATGCATTTCATAAAAGCAATGGAGATCAACACAGAAAGATTTGCTTAATTCCAGAATCAGCTCACGGCACAAATCCTGCCTCTGCACAAATGGCTGGCATGAAGGTGGTACCAATTAGTTGTGATAAAAAAGGAAACATTGATCTCGAGGATTTAAAAGAAAAAGCTTCTCAGTATTCTAATGAATTGGCTGCCATCATGATCACCTATCCTTCGACGCATGGAGTCTTTGAAACAACAGTTACCGAAGTATGCAAAATTATTCATGATCATGGCGGTAAGGTTTACATTGATGGAGCCAACCTGAATGCGATGGTTGGTTTGTGTAAGCCAGGAAAATTTGGAGGAGATGTGTCTCATCTCAATCTGCATAAGACTTTCTGTATTCCTCATGGAGGCGGCGGACCAGGTGTTGGCCCGATAGGTGTCGTTGAGGATTTGGCCCCACATTTACCATCTGATCCTATGACCTATAACCCAACATCGAACAATGTTGGGCCGGTTTCAGCTACCAATTTTGGCAGTGCCTCTATTCTTCCAATCAGTTGGATGTATATTCAAATGATGGGAGCTTCAGGTCTCAGAAGAGCCACACAAGTTGCAATTCTTAGTGCAAACTACATTGCAAAAAAATTGAGCTCACACTATAAAATTTTATACACAGGCAAAAATGACTTGATTGCTCATGAATGTATTCTTGATATTAGGCCCTTAAAAGAATTATGTGGGGTTGAGGTTGATGATATTGCCAAGCGTTTAATTGATTTTGGTTTTCACGCTCCCACCATGTCATTTCCGGTTCCAGGAACATTAATGATTGAGCCGACTGAGAGTGAGTCGCTGGCAGAAATAGATCGATTCATTGAAGCCATGATTTGTATTCGCAATGAAATTGATGAGCTGATAGAGGGATCCTACTCTATTGAAGATAGTCCCCTTAGAAATGCCCCTCATTGCGCTGAAACGGTGACTAGCGATAACTGGCAATATAAATATTCTCGCTCTAAAGCAGCATATCCAGTAGATCTAAAAGGCAGAAATAAATATTGGCCTCCGATTGGAAGAGTTGATAATGTCTATGGTGACAAGAACCTCATGTGCTCTTGCCCTTCGATGTCAGATTACCAAGAAAAAAATTAAATCAGCGGTAAATAGATTACCTCCCAGCCCCTCTCGTTAGATATTGCTTCAAGTTTTTTGTCTGGATTGACCGCCTTTGGAAAATCAACTGCCTCTAATAAAGGCAGATCATTAATTGAGTCTGAATAAAAAGTTACTCGAGAAAAATTATTATATTGATGGGCTTTCATCCATGCCTTTACTAATTTCAACTTACCCTCACCCAAGGCAGACGGGGGAATAAAGTTTCCCGTACATTTACTATCTTTAAACTCAACCTGTGTACCTATCACATTATTAATATTGAGCCTATGGGCAATTGGCTTCACAATTAATTCATTTGTCGCACTTGCAAGTAATATGGTATCGCCTTTGTCATGATGATCATGAATTAATTTAAGGGCAAAAATGTTTATCATAGGCTCAATCACCTTTTCCACAAAGGGTAAGATTATTTTGCTAATCTCATCTTGTGTCTTGCCAATATAAGCTTTTAAAGCAAAATTTGTATATTCGTTAAAATCTAATTTGCCCTGTTGATAATCTTGAATAAATTCATTATTTTTTAACTTGGCATTGCTATCAAGCAAATTGATATCTACTAAGTAATTAACCATCGAATAATCTGAATCGCCATTTAGAATGGTATTATCTAAGTCAAAAATTGCTAAATCAGGCTTGCTCATAAGGAGTTAATCTAACATGAATGATAAATCTTACAGAAAAAATGTTGGTTTAATTGTCCTAAATAAAAAAAATCAGCTGCTAGTATGTCGAAGAAAAGGAAAACAAACTTGGCAATTTCCTCAAGGCGGAATTGATACTGGAGAATCAGACATGAAAGCTGCATATCGAGAGCTTTACGAAGAAGTGGGCATCAAAAAGAGTCAAGTCAGAATTATTCAAAAAAGCAGACGCTGGTATAGCTACGACTTACCCGAAAAGTATCAGCCTAGACCTGAGAGTTTAAAAAATTTTAAAGGTCAAAGTCAAAAGTGGTACATGCTTAAAGCTAACACCGACTTAAAAATTAACCTTTTAAATGAAGTGCCTCAAGAATTTGTAGAATATAAGTGGGTAACTTATTGGTACTGTTTAGCTAGTGTTGTGCCTTTTAAGAGAGAGGTTTATAGGGCTGTCTTATCTGAATTTCTTCCCCAGTACATCCAATTGCATAATGACTGAAATTTTAATATACATTCTACTTGGTTCTTGCACAGGCTTGCTTGCAGGCATGTTTGGAATTGGTGGAGGCAGCATATTGGTACCATCCCTTATTTTTATTTTTTATGGCATGGGCTTTGAGGAATCTATAATTGTCCTCATGGCAATAGGTACATCGCTAGCCAGTATATTCTTCTCTGCAATATCCTCTGCACTTTCGCATCACAGAAAAAGAAGTGTGGAATGGTCATTAGTTTTTCCATTAACAATTGGCATAATTTTAGGAACTATGGTTGGGACTGGATATGCAGCAAGTCTCTCAAATGAAAATTTAAAATGGGTTATTACAATCTTCCTGATCAGTGTGGGCGCAGAAATGATCATAGGATTCACACAAGCTCTTGCAAAAAAAGAGAAAAAGCTAATATCTTTAACCAAGCTCGTGATTCCAGCGCATGGATCATGGATAGGGTTTTTATCCTCAATTATTGGTATTGGAGGCGGGTCATTTACAACCCCGCTAATGATTGCTGGGGGGTATAATATTCGCAAAGGAATTGGTACCGCTGCGGTTTGTGGGATTCCCATTGCTGCTGTAGGAGCGCTTGGATATATGTATTATGGACAAAATACTGTTGCTAATCTCCCTCCGGGAGCTGTAGGGTATGTTTTTTGGCCAGCTGTAATATCAATTTCATTAGCAAGTATTTTTACAGCCAAACTTGGAGCTAATATTAGCCACTCTATTTCTGAAAAAACTTTAAAAGTCTCTTTTGGGATATTACTAATTTTGGTAGGGATCTTGGTAATAGTAAATTGATCATCGAGCTATCAGATTTTTTTAACAACCCGAGCTTGATTAGTATAGGGTGGATTAGAATTCAATATTACGCTGTGACCTGGGTCCTTTCAGCAATCTTCATTTTCCAATATCTCAAGCATCACCAAATCATGAAGGAATTAAAATTAACCACTGTCCAAGTAAACGATATTGTATTTTTATATGGATTAATATTTGGTGCCATGCTGGGCGGCAGATTTGGCTACATGTTTTTTTATGGCTTAGATCAATTGGCATCCAATCCATTGAGCTTATTTTTTGTCTGGGAAGGTGGTTTAAGCTTTCATGGGGGTTTAATTGGTGTGGTGGTGAGTCTATATGTTTACTCTTATCAGCATCGAATTTCTTTTTTGAGGCTTGCCGATTCTATTTGTGCTGCGATGCCAATTGGACTTGGCCTGGTAAGAATTGGAAACTTTTTAAATGGAGAGCTCTATGGCAGACCAACTGATGGCACCTGGGGCTTTATTTTTCC